>NZ_JBIAHR010000002.1:234432-453370 GCF_042870695.1 Streptomyces sp. NPDC006384 | reverse complement strand
CCGGGTCCGCGTAGACGGCCACGCTCGCGATCCCGGCGTCCCGGCAGGCCCGGGCTACGCGGACAGCGATTTCGCCACGATTGGCGATGAGCACCTTGCGCACGATTGAGGCTCCCTCCTTGAAACAAGCCGAGTTTAGGGACTGCCGACACGGCACTTCGACCCGTCCCCAATGGTGAGCTTGCCCACACGGAGCGTGATTCGAGGCCCGCTCGACCCGCGAAGGCCCTTCCAGTACCGCGGTACGCAGGACTCCTCGGGGAAACCCTAGCCCCGTCGTGTGGTCAAGGTCTCTGTCAGGGCATGCCGCGCGCCACTCGGTTTCTTTGTGGAGTCCCTACTAATGGCCCAACGTTTCTTTGCCCGCGCGCGACCCCTTGCCGCGAGGTTTACCGGTGAGTAGCGTTCCTGGGGTCTCGAACGTACTTGGGGTAACAGCCGCCCGGTGCGGCAGCGGGCGAAGGTGGGTGGGGGCCGGTGACGGTGCGCAGGCCGGTGGCGTGGACCGTGGCGGTCGTGCTCTTCGCGGAGGCCCTCGGCGTCGTCGCGCTGAACTGGCTCCTGGGGACCGTGGTCGACCGGCAGGACATGTCCCTGGCCGGCCTCGACCCGGAGGCGATGGCCGTCTCCTCGAAGATCGGCGGGATCGTCTTCGGGCTGTACTTCGCGCTGTGCGCCCTGGCCGCCCTGCTCGTGGCGCTGCGCGACCGTCCGCCCGCCGGGCCCGGCCGGACGCTGCTGATCAGCGCGGCCGTGGTGCACGGGCTGCTCGGGGCCTTCGCGTGGGGGCTGGTGGGCCGGGGCGCCTTCCTGTTCATGGTCGCCGTGCTCGGCCTCGTCGTCCTGCTGCTGATGACCTACGACGACCGGGAGGCGCCGGTCACCGGGACGCCCGGGGACGGCGCGGACGGCGACGGCTCCCCGGTCACCCCTCCGCCGGCGCCCACAGCTCCGTGATGCCGACCCCGAGCACGGCCAGGAGCCGCCGGACCAGGGGCAGGCTGATGCCGATCACGTTCCCGTGGTCGCCCTCGATGCCGTCGATGAACGGCGCCGAACGGCCGTCCAGGGTGAAGGCGCCCGCGACGTACAGCGGCTCGCCGGAGGCGACGTAGGCGGCGATCTCCTCGTCGGACGGCTCCCCGAAGCGGACGACGGTGGAGGCGGTGGCCGAGACGTGGCGGCCGGTGGCCGTGTCCCAGACGCAGTGGCCCGTCTGCAGCGTGCCCGCCCGGCCGCGCATCGCCTTCCAGCGGGCGGTGGCCTCCTCGGCGTCGGCGGGCTTGCCGAGGGCCCGCCCGTCCAGGTCGAGCACCGAGTCGCAGCCGATCACCAGCGCGCCGTGCACCTCGGGCCTCGCGGCCACCACGGAGGCCTTGGCCTCGGCGAGGGCGAGGGCCAGCTCGGCGGGGGTGGGGGCGGTGACGGCGTCCTCGTCGACACCGCTCACGATCACCTCGGGCGCCAGCCCGGCCTGGCGCAGCAGCCCGAGCCGGGCGGGGGACTGGGAGGCGAGGACGAGGCGGCGGCGCGGCTGCTGGTCTGTCATGCGGCCAGGGTAACGGCGGCGCGGACGCCCTACCGCAGGCCCGCCACGATCATCGCGAACACCATGGCCAGCGCCAGGAGGACACTCAGCCGCCGCAGCATGTCCTGCGTGTCGCGCAGTTCCTCGGGCGGCTCGTTCTCGGGGTCGGACCACAGCATGCCACCAGCGTGGGGCTTCAGCGGCAGGGGGCGCCTGAGTAGCGGTACTCAAATGGGCGCCCCCGTTGTCCCTCCGTGCGCGGTTCCCCGCGCCCCTGAGGGCGTTCGCCTCAGCTCGGCCAGTAGGTGCGGCCCCATGACGCCGGGCCCGGGTGGGGCAGGCGGGCCGCCGCGATGCGGGACGGGTCGGACCACGCGTCGCGCGGGCCCTCGGCGCCGGACGGCTCGGCGGCCGCCGTCGCGGCGCGGGCGCGGACCACCGCCAGGGCGGCGGCCAGCTCCTCGGGGGTCGGGTTGCCCCGTACGACCTTGATCGTCACAGCGGCTCCTTACAGGGGGATGTTGCCGTGCTTCTTCGGGGGAAGGGATTCCCGCTTGGTGCGCAGCTGACGCAGGCCGCGGACGATGTGGCGGCGGGTGTCGGACGGCATGATCACCGCGTCGACGTAGCCGCGTTCGGCCGCCGTGTAGGGGTTGAGGAGGGTGTCCTCGTACTCCTGGATCAGCCGGGCCCGCACCGCCTCGGCGTCCTCGCCGTTCGCCTCGGCCTCGGCGAGGACGCGGCGGTGCAGGATGTTGACGGCGCCCTGGGCGCCCATGACGGCGATCTGGGCGGTGGGCCAGGCCAGGTTGAGGTCGGCACCGAGGTGCTTGGAGCCCATGACGTCGTAGGCGCCGCCGAAGGCCTTGCGGGTGATGACCGTGATGAGCGGGACGGTCGCCTCCGCGTAGGCGTAGATCAGCTTGGCGCCGCGGCGGATGATGCCGTCGTGCTCCTGGCCGACGCCGGGCAGGAAGCCGGGGACGTCCACGAAGGTGAGCACGGGCACGTTGAAGGCGTCGCAGGTGCGCACGAAGCGGGCGGCCTTCTCGGACGCGGCGATGTCCAGGCAGCCGGCGAACTGCATCGGCTGGTTGGCGACGATGCCGACGGGCCGGCCCTCGACGCGGCCGAAGCCGGTGAGGATGTTCGGTGCGAACAGCGGCTGCGTCTCGAAGAACTCGGCGTCGTCCAGGACGTGCTCGACGACGGTGCGCATGTCGTACGGCTGGTTCGCCGAGTCCGGGACGATCGCGTCCAGCTCGCGGTCCTCGTCGGTGACCGCGAGGTCCGCCTCCTCGGGGAAGGAGGGCGGCTCGGAGAGGTTGTTGGACGGCAGGTACGACAGGAGCTGCTTGACGTACTCGATGGCGTCCTTCTCGTCGCCGGCCATGTGGTGGGCCACGCCGGAGGCCGTGTTGTGGGTGCGGGCGCCGCCCAGCTCCTCGAAGCCGACGTCCTCGCCGGTGACCGTCTTGATGACGTCGGGACCGGTGATGAACATGTGCGAGGTCTGGTCGACCATCACCGTGAAGTCGGTGATCGCGGGCGAGTAGACCGCGCCGCCCGCGCACGGGCCGACGACCAGGCTGATCTGCGGGATCACACCCGAGGCGTGGGTGTTGCGGCGGAAGATCTCGCCGTACGCCCCCAGCGAGGCCACGCCCTCCTGGATGCGGGCGCCGCCGGAGTCGTTGATGCCGATGACCGGGCAGCCGGTCTTCAGCGCGAAGTCCATGACCTTGACGATCTTCTGGCCGTAGACCTCGCCGAGCGCCCCGCCGAAGACGGTGAAGTCCTGGGAGAAGACGGCGACCGGGCGGCCGTCGACCGTGCCGTAGCCGGTGACGACGCCGTCGCCGTAGGGACGGTTGGCGTCGAGGCCGAAGTTGGTGGACCGGTGCCGGGCGAACTCGTCCAGCTCGACGAAGGACCCCTCGTCGAGGAGGAGCCCGATCCGCTCACGGGCCGTCAGTTTGCCCTTGGCGTGCTGCTTCTCGACGGCGCGTTCCGAACCGGCGTGCGTAGCCTCCTGGATACGGCGCTGGAGATCCGCGAGCTTGCCCGCGGTCGTGTGGATGTCAGGCTGCTGCTCTTCCGGCTCGGACATCGGGATGCGGCTCCCTGCCTGCTCAAAAGGGGGGGACGGTTGGTCGTTCGTAGAGTAGTGGCGGGCCTTCCGATCGGCAGTGCGGTGTTTCCCACACCTAGGGTGGGTTGCATGACGCCCCGCGACGCCTTTGCCTCCTCGTCCAGCCGCTGGTCCGACCTCGACCGGCCGCCGCTCAACGTCACGGCCCTGCGCCGGGGACTGGTACGGGAGGGAGGACTGTGGCGGCAGGTGGACGTGGTGCAGCGCACCGGCTCCACCAACTCCGACCTGGTGGCCCGCGCCGCCGGCGGGAAGGCGGACGAGGGCACCGTGCTCGTCGCCGAGGAGCAGACCGCCGCACGGGGACGTCTCGACCGGCAGTGGTCGGCGCCGGCCCGCTCCGGTCTCTTCTTCTCCGTACTGCTCAGGCCCGCCGAGGTGCCCGTGGCCCGCTGGGGCTGGCTGCCGCTGCTCACCGGCGTCGCGGTGGCGACGGGGCTGTCCCGGGCGGCGGGCGTGGACACCGCCCTGAAGTGGCCCAACGACCTGCTCGTCACCGTCGGCGGCGAGGAACGCAAGGCCGGCGGGATCCTGGCCGAGCGGGCCGGCGAGGACGGTGTGGTCATCGGCGTCGGCGTCAACGTCACGCTGCGGGCGGACGAGCTGCCCGTGGCGCGGGCCGGGTCGCTGGCACTGGCCGACGCCGTGAGCACCGACCGGGACCCGCTGCTGCGGGGGATGCTGCGGTCGCTGGAGGACTGGTACGGGCGGTGGCGGTCGGCGGGGGGCGACCCGGCGGTCAGCGGGCTGCAGGAGGCGTACGCGGCGGGGTGCGCGACGCTCGGGCGGATGGTGCGGGCGGAGCTGCCGGGGGACCGGGCGCTGGTGGGGGAGGCGGTGGCCGTGGACGGGGACGGGCGGCTGGTGCTGGCCACGGAGGCGGGCACGCGGGAGGCGGTGGGGGCGGGGGACATCGTGCACCTGCGGTTGGCGTGAGGTGAGTCCGGGCGGGCCCGGGGCGTTGTGCCGGCCGGCGCCGGGGGACCTCCCGGGCCCTTGGGGCACCGGGGGAGGCACGACTGCCCGCAGACTGAGTCCCGCAGGCTGTGCAGGCTGTGCGGGAGTGAGCTGGGGCACACCTGACGTAAAGTTGGGGCCGGTCGATACCTGACCGTGGCAGATCGGAAGGGCAGCAGGCGTGACCGTCGACGACACGGGCTCCGGCGCGGACGGGGACGGCCGGGTGGACCCCGAGCCCGACCCGGACTCCGCCGATTCCGGAGATGACCCGCTCGCGCTGCGCCTCGAAGGGCTGATCCTGGGAGCCGAGCGCCGCTACACCCCCTTCCAGGCCGCCCGCAGCGCGGGCGTCTCCATGGAGCTGGCCTCCCGTTTCTGGCGGGCCATGGGCTTCGCCGACATAGGCCAGGCCAAGGCGCTCACCGAGGCCGACGTGCTGGCCCTGCGGCGTCTGGCCGGTCTGGTGGAGGCGGGGCTGCTCAGCGAGGCGATGGCCGTGCAGGTGGCCCGCTCCACCGGGCAGACCACCGCCCGGCTGGCCGAGTGGCAGATCGACTCCTTCCTGGAGGGGCTGACCGAGCCCCCCGAGCCCGGGATGACGCGCACCGAGGTCACGTATCCCATCGTCGAACTGCTCCTTCCCGAGCTGGAGGAGTTCCTCGTCTACGTCTGGCGGCGCCAGCTCGCCGCGTCGGCCGGCCGGGTCGTGCAGGCCGGCGACGACGAGGAGATGGTGGACCGGCGGCTCGCGGTGGGGTTCGCCGATCTGGTCGGCTTCACGCGGCTGACCCGGCGTATGGAGGAGGAGGAGCTCGGCGAGCTGGTCGAGGCCTTCGAGACCACCGCCGCCGACCTGGTCGCCGCCCGCGGCGGACGTCTGATCAAGACCCTCGGCGACGAGGTGCTGTACGCCGCCGACGACGCCGGCACGGCCGCCGAGATCGCGTTGCTCCTCGTCGAGACGATGGCGAACGACGAGACCATGCCCGAGCTGCGGGTCGGCCTCGCCTTCGGCACCGTGACCACCCGGATGGGCGATGTCTTCGGTACGACGGTCAACCTGGCCTCCCGGCTCACCTCGATAGCCCCCAAGGACGCCGTCCTCATCGACTCGGCCTTCGCGCAGGAGCTGATCCGCACCGGGGACGCCCCGGCCTCCGAGACGGAGGCGGCCGAGGAGGCCGCGGCGGCGGAGAAGAAGGGCGAGGAGCCCCCGACCTACCGCTTCGCGCTGCGGCCGATGTGGCAGCGGCCGGTGCGTGGCCTCGGCATGGTCGAACCGTGGCTGCTCACCCGGCGGGACGACGACGGCGAACAGCGGTAGGCGGTGGGCGGCAGACGGCGGGCGGCCGGGGATCCCGCGGCCGTCGCCGGGCCGGGGCGGGCACGCCTCCGGCCTTTCCCCGTGCCCTCCGCGCCTGCGATGATCGGGCGGTCGAGTCGTTAACACGCGTTAACCGGAGGGTGTCATGAACGAGGAGCGGTTCGGAGAGTTCGTCCTGGTGCGGCGGCACGCGGACGGGCATGTCGCGGAGCTCGCCCTCGACCGGCCGAAGGCCATGAACGCCGTCTCGACCGCCATGGCCCGGTCCCTCGGCGCGGCCTGCGCGGCACTGGACGCGGACCGGGACGTACGGGTGGTGGTGCTGACCTCCACGCACGAGCGGGCCTTCTGCGTCGGCGCCGACCTCAAGGAGCGCAACTCCTTCTCCGACGCCGATCTGCTGCGGCAGCGGCCGGTGACGCGGGGCGCGTACACCGCCGTGCTGGAGCTGGCGGTGCCGACGGTCGCGGCCGTGCACGGCTTCGCGCTGGGCGGTGGCTTCGAGCTGGCGCTCTCCTGCGACGTGATCGTGGCCGACCGCACGGCGGTGGTGGGCCTGCCCGAGGTGTCGGTCGGCGTGATCCCGGGCGGCGGCGGTACGCAGCTGCTGCCGCGCCGGGTGGGGGCGGCGCGCGCCGCCGAGCTGGTGTTCACCGCGCGGCGGGTGGAGGCCGCGGAGGCGCACGAGCTGGGTCTCGTCGACCGGCTCGTCGACGAGGGGCGGGACCGGGAGGAGGCGTTGGCGCTGGCCTCCCGGATGGCCGCCAACTCGCCCGTCGGGCTGCGGGCGGCCAAGCGGGCGCTGCGGCTCGGGCACGGGCTGGACCTGCGGGCCGGCCTCGAGGTGGAGGACGCGGCGTGGCGGACGGTCGCCTTCTCCGGGGACCGCGCGGAGGGCGTCGCGGCGTTCAACGAGAAGCGGGCGCCGCGCTGGCCGGGGGAGTGACCTCCTGACGGTGCGGCCCCGCCCGTTCGCATCGTTCTTGTCCACGTTCGTGGGCAAACGTCCCTAGCCTGGAGTGATGGGTGAGGACAGGCGGCTCGCGGCCGTGGTGGCGTTGGCACAGGGCATGGCGGCCGCGCACAGTTCCCACGAGGCGTGGCGGGCGGCGGCCGTCGGCGCCTGCCGGGCGCTGGGCGGCAGCTTCGCGGCCCTGTCGGTGTGGGAGCGGGAACTCGGCCGGCTCCGGGTCCTGGTGAACGTGGGCGAGCGGGCCGAGGGCGAGGAGGAGTTCCCCGAGGACGAGTCCTACCCGGTGCACCAGTTCGCGGAGATCACCGAGTTCCTGCACGAGCGCTGGGCCGGGGGCGGCGAGCCCGACGCCTGGGTCGAGACGGCCGAGGGCCCTGCCGCCGGACGTCCCGGGTACGTCCATCAGCGCGTCGCGGCCCTGCGCCGGCGGGGGCGCGGCTGCTGCGTGGTGGCGCCGATCGTGCTGCACGGCCGGGCCTGGGGCGAGCTGTACGTGGCCCGGCCGGTGGGCGCGGCCGTCTTCGCGCGGGGCGACGCCGACTTCGCCACCGTCCTCGCCTCGGTGGTGGCCGCCGGGATCGCGCAGGCCGAGCGGCTGGAGGAGGTGAAACGTCTCGCCTACACCGACGCGCTCACCGGGCTCGCCAACCGCCGGGCGGTCGACGCCCGGATGGACGAGGCCGTGGAACGGCACCGCGAGGAGGGCGTCGTCGTCAGCCTCGTCGTGTGCGATCTCAACGGGCTCAAGCGGGTCAACGACACCCACGGGCACGCCGTCGGCGACCGGCTCCTGGAGCGGTTCGGGTCGGTGCTGTCGCTGTGCGGGGCGATGCTGCCCGGCGCGCTCGCGGCCCGGCTCGGCGGCGACGAGTTCTGCCTGCTGGCGGTGGGGCCGCCCGCCGACGCGGTGGTCAAGGCGGCCGAGGAGCTGTGCCGCCGGGCGGCCGAGCTGGAGCTCGGTGACGGCGTGGCCTGCGGGGTCGCCTCCACCGAGGACCCGGTGGGGCCGGTCCGTTCCGCCCGCCGGCTGTTCCGGCTGGCCGACGCCGCCCAGTACCGGGCCAAGGCCGAGCGGTCGGACCGCCCGGTCGTGGCCGGCCGCGAGGGCCCCGACGATCCCGTCGTACGCCTGGCGGACCAGCCGTCGCGGGAGGAGGACGGGGAGCGGCGCCGGTTCCGCGGGCGGCACTCGCCGCAGGACGGGGATGTGTGACGTATCGGTAAGGGGTGTACCCCAAACTCAGGGGTGACAGCACGGAATTCACTGCGTACGCTCCTGAATATGAATATGCACACTGTGGTGGTGGGGACGTCCAAGGTCACCGCGTCCGACGTCCTCGCCGTGGCGCGCGGCGGCGCACGGGTCGAACTCTCCGAGGAGGCGGTGGCGGCCCTGGCCGCGGCCCGCGAGATCGTGGACGCGCTGGCCGCCAAGCCGGACCCCGTCTACGGCGTGAGCACCGGCTTCGGCGCCCTGGCGACCCGGCACATCAGCCCCGCCCTGCGCGCGCAGCTCCAGCGCAACATCGTCCGTTCGCACGCCGCCGGCATGGGGCCGCGCGTCGAGCGGGAGGTCGTGCGCGCCCTGATGTTCCTGCGGCTGAAGACCGTCTGCTCCGGGCACACCGGCGTACGCCCCGAGGTCGCGCAGACCATGGCCGACGTCCTCAACGCCGGCATCACCCCGGTCGTGCACGAGTACGGCTCCCTCGGCTGCTCCGGCGACCTCGCCCCGCTCTCCCACTGCGCCCTGACGCTGATGGGCGAGGGCGACGCCGAGGGCCCCGACGGCACCGTGCGGCCGGCCGGCGAGCTGCTCGCCGAGCACGGGATCGCCCCGGTCGAGCTGCGCGAGAAGGAGGGTCTCGCCCTGCTCAACGGCACCGACGGCATGCTCGGCATGCTGATCATGGCCCTCGCCGACCTCGACACCCTCTACAAGTCCGCCGACGTCACCGCCGCGCTGACCCTGGAGGCGCTGCTCGGCACCGACAAGGTCCTCGCCCCCGAGCTGCACGCCATCCGCCCGCACCCCGGGCAGGCCGCGTCCGCCGCCAACATGCTCGCCGTCCTCGAGGGCTCCGGCCTCACCGGCCACCACCAGGACGACGCCCCCCGCGTCCAGGACGCCTACTCGGTGCGCTGCGCCCCCCAGGTCGCCGGTGCGGGCCGGGACACCATGGCCCACGCCCGCCTGGTCGCCGAGCGCGAACTGGCGGCGGCGGTGGACAACCCGGTGGTGCTGCCCGACGGGCGCGTGGAGTCCAACGGCAACTTCCACGGCGCACCGGTCGCCTACGTCCTGGACTTCCTCGCCGTGGCCGTCGCCGACCTCGGCTCCATCGCCGAGCGGCGCACCGACCGGCTGCTGGACAAGAACCGCAGCCACGGGCTGCCGCCGTTCCTCGCCGACGACGCCGGCGTGGACTCCGGCCTGATGATCGCCCAGTACACGCAGGCCGCGCTGGTCAGCGAGCTGAAGCGGCTCGCCGTACCGGCGTCGGCGGACTCCATCCCGTCCTCCGCCATGCAGGAGGACCACGTGTCGATGGGCTGGTCGGCGGCGCGCAAGCTGCGCACGGCCGTCGACAACCTCACCCGGGTGATCGCCGTCGAGCTGTACGCCGCCACGCGCGCGATCGAGCTGCGCGAGGGCCTCACCCCGGCCCCGGCCTCCCGGGCCGTGATCGACGCCGCGCGGGCGGCCGGTGTCCAGGGCCCCGGACCGGACCGGTTCCTCGCCCCCGACCTCGCCGCGGCGGACGCCTTCGTGCGTACGGGCGGCCTGGTCGCGGCGGCCGAGACGGTCACCGGGCCACTGCGCTGACCGGACTCCGGGGCCCTGTCGTGCGACAGGGCCCCGGGGCGGGTGACGGCGCCGGAGACGGAAAGATCCGGCGGAAGGTCAAGCTTTCCAAAAGAACGTCAAGCGGAATCAAAATCCCAGGCGTTCACGGCGTACCGAGTAGACGACGAACCCCGCGCCGAGACCGAGGCAGGCGGTGCCGCCGATGACGTACGGGGTGCTGTCGAAGCTGCCGGTGTCGGCCAGTCGGACACCGGCCTCGGTGGAGACCGCCGTGTCCGTGGTCACGACTCTGGCCTGCTCGGTGACCTGCGGCGACGGGCCGGCGGCGGCTGTCGCGGCCGGGGTCTCGGGGGTCGCGTTCGCGGACGGCACGAACCACAGGGCGCACAGCAGACCCCCCGCGGCGGCGGCGGTCAGCAATGGACGGCGAGCGGATGACACGGAATATCGATCCCCTTGTGGCGCTGGCGAATTGGCCGTGTGGGCAGATGTTAGTGAAAGGCGCGGGTCACAGGAAAGTCACGGGAGCCCTCGGCCTTACTCTCCGGGCATGAGCACTCCAGAGACATCACGTTTTGTACGCCTTCGCGTGGACCTCGTCCTGGCGGTCGAGGACGAGGAGGCGGTCACCGGCGCCGCGCTGCAGGCCCTCGCCGGCGACTCCGGGCTGTCCGAGGCGGAGAGGACGGACGCCGAGCGGGCCGTGACCGAGGACACCGCGGAGGCACTGGCCTGCCTCGTGGACCCGTTCGACCTGGTCGGTGAGATGCCCGGCGTCGAACTCCAGCAGGCCTCCTGGAGCAGCGAGCTGATCGACCACGACCCCGGCTCGCCCGTCTGGGACGCCGACGAGGACGACGACGAGGACGCCGATGTCCAGGACGAACAGGATGAGTGGGGCGAGTCGGACGTACCGGGTGGGCCGGGCGATCCGTACGACCCGGAACGCGGGAGACTGGCGGCCGGCTGACGCCCCGTAGGAAAAACGTGACCACCGGGCGGCAACCGCCGCCCGGGGTTTCGCCGTCTCAAGGGGCGCGCCGGCCGGCCCCGTGCCACCCGCCCCTCGCGGTGGACGTGGTATGTCACACACCTGCCTACGGCGGGGAACGGAGGGAACCGGTCGTAGCGTTGAACGTCTTGACGGGGAATCTCGGGGTTCGGAACCGGCGACGATGGAGAAGTGTGTGATGACGGACGGTAAGCGGCGCAGGAACCTGGCGGTGGCGTCCGCACTGCTCGGCAGTGTGCTGGTGCTCTCGGCATGTTCCAGCAATGACGCCGACGCCTCCGGGGGAGGGGAGAGCGGCACCTCGCAGGCGCAGGTCGACGAGGCGGCGGCCAAGAAGACCTCCGAGGCCCAGATCAAGATCACGCCCGGGAACGGCTCGAACAACGCCTCCATCAACAACTCGGCCACCGTCACCGTGAGCAAGGGCACGCTCACCGAGGTCAGGATGACCTCGTCGGACGGCACCGAGGTCAGCGGCCAGATATCCGCCGACAGGACCAGCTGGAAGCCCAGCGCCCAGCTCGAGCGGGCCACCACCTACAAGCTGACGGCGACCGCGCAGGACTCCGAGGGCCGCGCCGCCCACGCGAACTCCTCGTTCACCACGGTCTCCAAGAGCAACAGCTTCATCGGCACCTTCACCCCGGACAACGGCACCACCGTCGGGGTCGGCATGCCCGTGTCGATCAACTTCGACAAGGCGATCACCAACAAGGCCGCCGTCCAGAAGGCGATCACCGTCAACACCACCAGCGGCCAGGAAGTCGCCTGCCACTGGTTCAGCACCCAGCGCATGGACTGCCGCCCGGAGAACTACTGGCAGGAGGGGTCCACCGTCACCCTCAAGCTGGCGCTCGACGGGGTCGAGGGCGCCGACGGCGTCTACGGCGTCCAGCAGAAGACGGTCACCTTCAAGATCGGCCGCAACCAGGTCTCGTACGTCGACGCCGAGACCAAGCAGATGAAGGTCACGCAGGACGGCAAGACGATCCGGACCATCCCGATCTCCGCCGGCTCGCCCGAGAACAAGACCTACGAAGGCCAGATGGTCATCTCCGAGAAGTTCAAGGAGACCCGGATGGACGGTTCGACGGTCGGCTTCACCGACGACGACGGCAAGGGCGAGTACGACATCAAGGACGTGCCGCACGCCATGCGCCTGTCCACCTCCGGCACCTTCATCCACGGCAACTACTGGGGCAAGGGCATCTTCGGCACCGCCAACACCAGCCACGGCTGCGTGGGCCTGGCCGACGTCAAGGGAGCCAACGACCCGAACACGCCGGGCGCCTGGTTCTACGACAACTCCCTCATCGGTGACGTGGTCGTCGTCCAGAACACCGGCGACAAGACCATCGCCCCGGACAACGGCCTCAACGGCTGGAACATGGACTGGGCCCAGTGGAAGGCGGGTTCGGCGATCTGACGCCGAACACCCCGTCCCACCCCACGACTTCACGCCGGACGCCCGCCGCCCCTTCCCGGGGCGGCGGGCGTCCGGCGTCTTTCGGGGGCTCCGCGCGGGCCGCCGTCCTCGTGGCCGGGGCTTCCTCACCCGAGCCTTTCCACGCAGTCACGGGCGACGGAATCGGCGAAGACCCGGGCGAGCGGAGGCAGCGCGTCCCAGCGGCGTACGGCCCAGCCGACGGTCAGGGGAGGCAGCGCCGGAACGGGCACCAGGCGCAGGGGTCCCTCCCCGGCCGACGCGAGCAGCCCCGGCACCGCGGGCACGACGGCGTGCCCCAGACCGAGCTCGGTGAGCAGCAGGGCTGTGTCCCAGTCGGCGACGCCGGTGCCGGAGCCGGCCCTGACGCCCAGCTCGGCGAAGGCCTCGTCCAGCACACCACCGGAACTGGAGTCGGGCGGCAGCCGGACGAGGGGGAGGTCCGCGAGGTCGGACACGTCGACGTGCAAGCGGCCCGCGAGCGGGTCGTCGGCCCGGACGGCGAGCACCCAGGGCAGGTCGACGACCGGCCGCTGCTCGATCCCGCGCACCGAGTCGGAGATGGTGATCCAGGCCAGGTCCAGGTCGCTGGAGAGGAGGGCGTCGAAGCAGGCGCGGCTGGAGGTACCGGTCCGGAACTCCAGGCCCACCTCGGGGTAGCGTCGGCGGAAGCGGACGATCGCCCCGGCCATGAAGTGCCGCACGGTCGTCCCGCCGGTCGTGACCCGCACCGACCCGCCGCGGCCGTCGACGAGATCCCGGAGGCGGCGCAGCGCGAGGTCGAGCCCGGTGATCCCGTCGGCGGCGGCCTCGTACAGGATGCGTCCCGCGGCGGTGGGCACGACTCCGCGGGGCCGGCGCTCCAGCAGGCTCGCGCCGGTCTCCCGCTCCAGCCGCTTCACGTGCTGGCTCACCGCCGACTGCGTACAGGTCAGGTCCCGTGCCACGGCGCTGAGGTTTCCGGCCCGGCACACCGCCACGAACACGCGCAGGTCTTCCAAGGTCACCCGGCCAACATACCCAAGTGTTTCCTTGGGTGTTGACCAGAGAATCCCAGGATTGACTGGGGTCGGCGGGGCGGTGAGGATCATCGCGTGGCCCAGGCGGCAACCCGTCCGGCGTCTTCGCCGGGAGCCGGACCGGGCGGACGCGTCGTACGGGTGCCGACCTGCCACCTGCCGAAAGGACCCGGGCCTGTGACCACTCACTCCGCTGCCGCCGACCGGGCTGTCGCGTTCCTGCGCCGGCTCGGCGCCGACGGCATCGCCCATCCCGGAGGAACCCTCCTTGCCCACCTTCAGCGTGTACAGGCCCGGCTCGCCACGTGGGAAGCACGCACCGCCCTCCAACTCGCGGGCCTGTGCCACGCGTTGTACGGAACCGACGGTTTTCCCGCAGCGCTGCTGACTCTCGACCGCCGTGCCGACCTGGCAGCCGTGATCGGCACCGAGGCCGAAGCCGTCGTGTACCTGTATGCCTCGTGCGACCGAGCCGTCACCTACCCGGCCTTCTCCGACGCCGTCTTCCGTGACCGGTTCACCGGCCGTACGTACCGGCCGCCCGGGCAACTGCGCCGCGACTTCGCCGAGCTGTCGGCCGCCAACGAGATCGACCTCGCCCATGCCGACCCCGCCTTCCGTGAGAAGTGGGGGCCCGAACTCATGAGCCTGTTCGCCCGGTTGCGGGACCTGCTCAGCGACGCCGCGTGGCTCGACTGCCGCACCGTTCTGGGCACCCCGTCGCAACCGGCTCTCCGGGAACGAACGCGGCGTACGCGCTGACGTGACACCCGCCCACCGCAACCCGGCAGGCCGAAAGGTCTTTCACCGTGACCATCCCGCACATCCGGCTCGACGAACCCTCCCCCCGTCCCTGGACCGTGGCCGTTCTCGGTCCCGGCGGAGTCGGCGGGCTGCTGGCCGCGCTGCTGGCCCGCGCGGGGCACCGGGTGATCTGCCTCGCGGGCACCGCCACGGCCACCGCGCTGCGCGGCACCGGACTCCACGTGCGCAGCGCGGAGTTCGGCGACTTCGCCACCCCGGTCGAGACGGACACCGAACTGCGCGAGCATGTCGATCTGTGCCTGGTGACGGTCAAGAACACCCACCTGGAGGCGGCCCTGGAGAGGGTCCCCCGCGACATGCTCGACGGCGGGCTCGTCCTGCCGCTCCTGAACGGCATCGAACACCCGGCACAGTTGCGCCGGCACTTCGGGGAACGCCGGGTGGTGGCGGGCGCCGTCCGGGTCGAGTCCACCCGGATCGCCCCGGGGAGCATCGAACACGGCAGTCCGTTTCTCGAGATCGACCTGGCCGGAACGACCGAACGACTCGGGGAACTGGCCAAGTGCCTCCGGGCCGCAGGCGCGACCACCCGTGTGGTGGCCGACGAGACGACACTGCTCTGGAGCAAACTCGCCTTCCTGGCCCCCTTCGCGTTGCTCACCACGCGCTACGGGCTCCCCATCGGCGGTATCCGCGAGGAGCACGGCGAAGAGCTGAATGCGCTCCTCCAGGAGGCGGCGGCTGTCAGCGAGGCCTGTGGCGCTCCCGCCGACGTCGCGAAGGCATCGGCGCTGTACGAGGCGTTCCCGCCCGGCGCCAGATCCTCGATGCAGCGAGACGCCGAGGCAGGGCGCCCGCTGGAACTGGACGCGATCGGCGGTGCCCTCCTGCGCGCCGCCCACCGGCATGGTATGACCGTCCCCGTCACGGCCCGGCTCATGGGCGACCTGAGCCACCTGATCCGCTGAGCGGGGAGGAGGGCTTCTCCTCCACCTCGCACCAGACGGTCTTGTGGCCCGGGCCCTGCTCCACGCCCCACCGCAGCGCCACTGCGTCGAGGAGGGCAAGACCTCGGCCGGACTCGTCCGTAGGACCGGCCGATCCGAGGAGAAGGGGCAGGGCGCGCGGGTCGGGATCGGTGATCTCCACGCGCATGTGACCGGTGCCAGAGTCGAGGACGCGAACGGTCACAGGGGTGCCCTCACCCACGTGGTCGACGACGTTCGTCAGCAACTCGCTCGCGCATAGGCGGACGTCGTAGCCGTGGTGGCGGAGAAGGTGACGCAGTTCCGGTACGGCCTTCGGTGTGGCGAGCATGCTGAGTTCCAAGGTCATCACGGAGCCGCCTTGCGGAGGATGTCCGTGAGCGCGCGGGCGGTGGCGATGTTGCAGTTCCCGAGCGCGATGAGGCCGGCAGGCTGTGCGTAGCTCCCGGCGAAGGCCGGCAGGTCGACGCGGAGGGAAGGCAGCCTGATGCCGTGGAGGGTGAGCGCCGCGCGCAGCTCCTCCACGCAGCGGACCATGTCGTCTTCTTGGCGAGGGGGCATGAACGGGGACCTTTCCGTGTTCTCTCTGTGACGAACTGCTCACACAGTGACGCCCGGCGTCCTACCGTGAAAGGGATCTCGCGTCGGCAGTCCGGAGTGCGGAAGAGGAAGCGCCATGGCGCAACGCAAGGACATCGACGGCTCGACGAGCGTCCCGACCTTCTACGGCAAGGAGTTGAGGTTCCAGCGGGAGCGGGCCGGGCTCTCGCTGGAGGCGCTGGTGGAAGGCAGCTTCTACGGCAAGTCACATCTGAGTGACATCGAACGCGGGGAACGACGGATGCCGTTGGACCTGGCCCGGCATGTGGATCTTGTGCTGAAGACGGATGGGTTCTTCGAGCGGCGGTGCGAGGACGTGCGGAAGGCTCGCAGGAGCCCACACGCCGCGTACTTCGAGAAGGCGCTGGAGGCGGAGCGGCACGCCGAGTCCATCGAGCTGTGGTCCCCCAGCACCTTCCCGGGGCTACTCCAGACCGCCCCGTACGCGCGGACACTCGTCCGCGCGGCCCACCCGAGAGCATCCGATGAGGCGGTCGAGGAGAAGGTGAGGGCCCGGCTCGGTCGCGCCAGCCTTTTCGAGGACGACCATTCCACCCCGGACTACTGGGCGATCCTGCACGAGTCGCTGCTCCGTGACCCCATCGTGCCGCCTGACGCGATGGCCGGGCAGCTCGACCGGATCGTGGAGCTGGCCGAGCGGCACCGGATCACTCCGCAGATCGTTCCGCGGAAGTGCGGCGCGTATCCCCTGATGGCCGCCTCCATCATGGTCATGACCTTTCCCGACGCGCCGCCTCTCGTATACACCGAGGCCTCCTACAGCGGGGACACCATCGACGATCCGGCCCTCGTGAAGCAGTACCGCAAGGCATACGATCGGCTCAGGGCCGTCGCTCTGTCACCGGAGACGTCCCTGGCCATGATCAAGGCGGCGGCAGAGGGATACCGAAATGGCGAGCGACCGGATCGACTTGAGCGAAGCGCTCTGGACCAGGAGCAGCTACAGCAACGGTGACGGCGGGGAGTGCGTCGAGGTCGCCGAAGGCATCCCCGGCCTTGTCCCTGTCCGGGACTCCAAGGTCCCCGAGGGCCCCGCACTCGTCCTCACCGCCCGCGCCTGGGCCCCCTTCGTCGCGGCGCTGCGCCGGGGCACGCTCACGGAGTGAGGGAAACCGTCGCGTCCGTTCCCCGGCCGGCCAGCAGGCGCAGGGACTGGGACGACGGGGAGCCCGGTTCGGCGTGGTAGGTGACGAGTGACTGTTCCTCGTCGTCGACCAGGCGGAACGTCTCGAAGGAGAGGGTCAGTTCACCGGCCAGCGGGTGCCGCATCCGCTTGACGCCGTGGCTCTTCTCCTTGACGTCGTGCGTGGCCCACAGCCGCCGGAACTCCTCGCTCTTCACGGA
This sequence comes from Streptomyces sp. NPDC006384, assembly GCF_042870695.1. Taxonomy (NCBI): domain Bacteria; kingdom Bacillati; phylum Actinomycetota; class Actinomycetes; order Kitasatosporales; family Streptomycetaceae; genus Streptomyces; species Streptomyces sp. NPDC006384. The sequence continues at coordinate 436,433 of NZ_JBIAHR010000002.1, read as the reverse complement.
CAGTTCGCCGACCAGCGCGGACAGCCGCGGGTCGTCCGGGTGCCGGCCCGCGTCCATGCGCAGGAAGCTGACCATGTCGGACGCCTTCTGGTCCCAGTCGGCGAACAGCTCGCGGTACTCCGGGTTCAGGAAGACCAGCCGCGCCCAGTTCCGTTCCTGGGGCGGCAGCGCGCCCCAGTCGCCGAAGAGGGCGGCGGCCGACCGGTTCCAGGCGAGGATGTCCGAGCGGCGGCCCGACACGTACGCCGGCACCGTGTCGAGCTGCTCCAGCAGCTGGAGCAGTGCCACCCGCACCGGCTGCTGGGCCCGCGCCGCCGACCTCCGCCCGCGCTGCTGCTTCGGCTTGGCGAGGTGCGTCAGATGCGCGTGCTCGGCGTCGGTGAGCCTGAGCGCCCGGGCGATCGAGTCCAGGACCTCCGCGGACACGTTCCGCCCGTTGCCCTGCTCGAGCCGGGTGTAGTACGCCACGGACACCCCGGCGAGCTGTGCCAGCTCCTCGCGGCGCAGTCCCGGGACCCGGCGGTGCCGTCCGAAGTCCGGCAGCCCCACGTCCTGCGGCTTCAGCCGGGCCCGCCGGGTCCGAAGGAACTCGCTCAGTTCGGCACGCCGGTCCAGCTGTCCATCCATGCCCTCCAGTATTCCCGGTCGTACGCACAGGAGGCTGTCCCCGCCGGTGGTAGGCACGCTGTACGTAGGCACAGCCGTGGTCTGGGTGGCGGGCGCCGCAGGCGGCAGGGTGAACACCGCACACTCCTCCACGAGAAACCCGGAGATCCGGCATGACCACTGTCGCCGCGTACGCAGCACCCGCCGCCAAGGCTCCGCTGGAGCGCACCACCATCGAGCGGCGCGAGGTGGGCGAGCACGACGTCCTGATCGACATCAAGTTCGCCGGCATCTGCCACTCCGACATCCACCAGGTCCGCGAGGGCTGGGGCGAGGCGATCTTCCCGATGGTCCCCGGCCACGAGATCGCCGGTGTCGTCGAGGCCGTCGGCCCCGGCGTCACCAGGTTCAAGGCCGGCGACCGCGTCGGCGTCGGCTGCCTCGTCGACTCCTGCCGTGAGTGCGAGAACTGCAGGGCCGGCCTGGAGCAGCACTGCCTCAAGGGCAGCGTCGGCACCTACAACGCCGTCGGCTACGACGGTGAGCCCACCTACGGCGGCTACTCCCAGAAGGTCGTCGTCGACGAGGCCTTCACCGTCCGCATCCCCGACGGGCTGGCGCTCGATGTGGCCGCGCCGCTGCTGTGCGCGGGCATCACCACGTACTCCCCGCTCAAGCACTGGGGCGCGGGTCCCGGCAAGAAGGTCGCCGTCGTCGGCCTGGGCGGCCTCGGTCACATGGGCGTCAAGATCGCGCACGCGATGGGCGCCGAGGTCACCGTCCTGTCGCAGTCGCTGCGCAAGAAGGACGATGGTCTGAAGCTGGGCGCCGACCACTACTACGCGACCAGCGACGAGAAGACCTTCCAGGAGCTGGCGGGCACCTTCGACCTGATCCTCTCCACGGTCTCCGCGCCGCTGGACCTCGGCGCCCACCTCGGCCTGCTCAGGACCGGCGGCGCCCTGGTGAACGTCGGCGCACCCGAGGAGCCCGTCTCCCTGAACCTGTTCTCGCTGATCGGCGGCAACAAGACCCTCGCCGGGTCCATGATCGGCGGCATCGCCGAGACCCAGGAGATGCTGGACTTCTGCGCGGAGCACGGCATCGGCGCCGAGATCGAGCTGATCGCCGCGTCCGAGATCAACGACGCCTACGAGCGGGTCCTCGCCAGCGACGTCCGCTACCGCTTCGTCATCGACACGGCGACGATCTGACACCACCGGGGGCGGGCCGGTCTCCGCGGAGGGCGGTGACGGCCGCCGGCCGCGGCGGCCGGTCCGCCCGGGGCACGTGCGGGCCGGGCGGTGCCTTCGACGAGTGGATGTGCCGGGCGGCGACCGCTGGATAGAGTCGCCTCGTCACACCCGGTTGTGGGGACAGCCGGAGCGCCTCGGGGAGGGCCTGCCGCACATGAGTCGTCGTTCCACCGGTCTTGTCGGTGTCTGGGCCGAAGTACAGCGGCAGCAGCAGCGCCAGTCCGAAACCGAGGCCGGGCGGCGGAGACAGGAGGAACAGCAGGCACGCTCCTACGCGCGACGGGCCGCCCAGAGCCGCCGCGAGTACAAGCAGGCGGAAGCCACGCGCCGTACCGACGAACTGGACGCACGGGTGGCGGCGCTGCGGGGACTGCTCGCCGCCGGATGCCAGTCCCCGCCGTTCCGGGCCTCCTCCCTCCTGCGCGCGGAGGAGATACCGCCCTTCGCCCCGGGGCCCCTCGCGCAGCCCGTGCCGATGCCGGACCCGAACCACTACCAGGCGCAGGGCGGCGGCTGGACCGCCGGCCGCCGGGCCCAGGCCCAGGCGGAGGCACGGGCGCGGTTCGAGCGGGACTGGTACGCCGCCCAGGCCGCGGAGGCCCACCGGCAGCATCAACTCGCCTCCTACGAGCGGGAGTACCGGCAGCAAGCCGATGCCCGGCTCGCCGAGATCCGGCGTCACAACGCCGGTGTCGTCGCGGTGACCGAAGGCGTCGGACGCGGGGAACCCGACTCCGTGGTCGAGTACTTCTCCGCCGCTCTCTACTCCTCGGCGGCGTGGCCCGAAGGCTTCCCGCGCCAGGTCGCGGCGGCGTACGACCCGGCGGCCCGGCAGCTGGTGCTGGACTGGGAGCTGCCCGGTCCCGGCGTCGTCCCCGAGACCAAGGCGGTCCGGTACATGTACGCGGCGGACCAGTACAAGGAGACCCCGCGGCCGGTGACACAGCGCCGGAGCCTGTACAAGGAGGTTCTCGCGCAGTGCGTGCTGCTCGTCCTGCACGAGCTCTTCGCCGCGGACGAGTCCGGCGCCCTCGACTCCGTGGCCCTGAACGGCTTCGTGGACGGCCACGACCCCTCGACGGGCCGGCCGGGCCGGATCTTCCTCACCACCGTCATGGCGACCCGCACCGCCTTCCGTGACCTGCACCTGGCCCAGGTGGACGCGGTCAGCTGCCTCACCGGCGCGCTGCGCGGGCAGCTCTCGGCGCGGCCGGACCAGCTCGCCTCCGTACGGCCCGGCCGGCAGCCGCAGGAGGTGGGGCACCGCGTGGTCGCCCACGGCGGCGACGAGGACCCGGACCTGTTCGGGATGGACCCGATCGCCTTCGAGGACCTCGTGGCCGCGCTCTTCGAGGCGATGGGCATGCAGGCGGTGACGACCCAGCGCTCGAACGACGGCGGTGTGGACATCAGGGCGCTGGACCCGGCGCCGATCCGGGGCGGCCAGATCATCGTCCAGGTGAAGCGCTACCGGAACACGGTGCCGCCCGCCGCCGTGCGCGACCTGTACGGCACCGTGCAGGACGCCGGCGCCAACAAGGGCGTCCTCGTGACCACGTCCGGGTTCGGGCCCGGCTCCTACACCTTCGCCAACGGCAAACCGCTGGAACTGATCACGGGCGCCGAACTCGTCGATCTGCTGCACCGGCACGGGCTGCGCGGACGGCTGGGGCAGGCCGGCGGCCGGGCCGCGGCCCGGCCGGCTCCGCCCGCCCCGCAGCCCTCGGCGCCGGACGACTACAACGTCCTCGGCATGTCCTGGTCGGGAAGCGTCGCGCTGGACGTGTGCGCCCTGGTCTGCCGGGGCGAGCGCGTCCTCGGCGACGACCACTTCGTCTTCTTCAACAATCCGCAGACCCCGGACGGTGCCGTACGGACCCTGCCCGCCACCGCCCCCGACAAGGCGGCGATCTGCGTCTCCTTCGACCGGCTGCCGGACGACGCCGACCGCTTCGTGCTCGTGGCCGCCGTCGACCCGGAGGCCGACCCGGAGGCCGACCTGTCGGGTTTCACGGACGCCCGCATCCGCCTGCTCGACCCGGCGATGACCGAGCTGGGCCGGCTCGAGGTCTCCGACGGCCGGCCGGGCGAGACCGCCCTGGTCCTCGGCTCCTTCCGCCGCAGGGCCAACGGCGACTGGGACTTCGTCCTGGGCGGCAGGGGCTACCCGGGCGGCCTGGAGGAGCTCGTACGGGACTTCGGGATCGAGGTCGAGTAGGCGACGGCGCGGCCGGCCGGCCGCGCCGGCACCGGCCCCCGGTCGTCGGGCGGCTCGCGGAGCGGGGAGCGGAGGTGCTCGCGGCCGGGTGGGGGAAAGGCCGGGCCGGTCCGCGAGGCTCCGTTGCGTCCTGTCGCCGCCGGGCTAGCAGAAGCCGTTGAGGCCCCACCATTCGCCGTCGGCGCGCTCACCGGTCATCAGGGAGCCGGTGTCCCTGGTCCGGTAGGTGACCAGCCAGCCCGGATTGCCCCGGAAGCCGTCGATCACGTACTCCTCGTTGGTCACCGCGGCGAGGTCGGGACGCCCGTCGCCGGAGAAGTCTCCGACCGAGATCAGGTTCGCCATGGCGTTCCAGCCGCCGGTGCCGACGAGCGTGCGGGAGCCGAGGGTGCCGGTGGAGGTGCCCGGGTAGAGCCACAGCTTGCCGGTGGACTTCTCGCGGGCGTAGAGGTCGGGGCGGTTGTCGCCGGTCACGTCGCCCATGCCGACGAGGGCGTTCATGGCGTTCCAGCCGCCGGTGCCGATGAGCGTGCGGGAGCCGAGGGTGCCGGTGGAGGTGCCCGGGTAGAGCCACAGCTTGCCGGTGGACTTCTCGACGGCGATCAGGTCGGAGCGGCCGTCACCGGTCAGGTCGCCGAAGGCGGTGATGTGGTTCATGCTGTTCCAGCCGCCGGTGCCGATGAGCGTGCGGGAGCCGAGGGATCCGGTGCCGGTGCCGGGGTAGAGCCACAGTCTGCCGGTGGCGGCCTCGCGGGCGATGACGTCCTCGTGGCCGTCCCGGCTGAAGTCGCCGTGCCGGGTGAGGGCGCTCATGGTGTTCCAGCCGCTCTTGCCGATGAGCCGGCCGGTCGTGTCACCCGGGCCGAACCAGAGCCGTCCGGCCTCGTCGCGGGTGATCAGGTCGGCCTTGCGGTCTCCGTTCATGTCCCCGAAGCCCTGGGTCTTCGGGGAGGTCCCGGAGATCCAGCGCGGAGAGGCAGGCTGGCTGCATTCGCGCTCGGTGCCGACGAATCTGATCGAGCTGGTCGTCGCGACCGGGTCCCCGTTGAGCTCGCCGGGTGTGTTCGGCTCCTGGGCCCAGTAGCCGCCCCAGGGCACGTAGTCCTTGTCCTCGTAGACACAGGCGACCGACTTCGTGCGGTTGACGTAGGAAAGGATCCTGTTGTCCCAGCTCCCCAGGTCCGCGACGCTCTTGTCCGTCTTCCACATCGATCCGGTGGCGCTCTCGCCCGACCAGCCGCAGAAGTAACCCGCCGGGCAGTCGTACGAACTCGCCGCTGCCGGGGTGGCGTGCGCGACGGTCAGACCGGTACCGGTGAGCGCGGCGCCGACGAGCGTCGCCATGCCCCGGATGAAACGTTTCCGCATGTGTGGTGCTTTCCTCCCGCTTCCTGTGCGCCGGAATCCGTACCGCCCCCCTGGGCAGCCGCTCCGGTTCCTGTGGCGACCGTCCGGCGCAGGTCAGGTGATCGTAGAGCAGAACCGGTGCCCCGTACGGCAGTTGTCGGTCCGCGCCGAGGGTGCCGCGACGGGGCCGGGGAAAGCGGCGGGGCGAGAGGCGGGCCGCCGTCCGGGAAGAGACCGCGGCAGTGGTCGCGGAGCCGGCCGGACGGGCGTGGAATCGCCGGGAACCCTCGTGTGTTGAGGTGGGTGGGCACCGGTGGCGGTGGTGTGCGCGCCGGCCGCCCGCACGACAGAACCGAGAGATTGTGGAGGGCCGCGATGGCCGCGCAGACGCAGAGGGCCGTACTGGCGGGCGGATGCTTCTGGGGGATGGAGGAGCTGATCCGCCGGCTGCCGGGCGTGACCGCGACCCGGGTCGGCTACACCGGGGGCGACGTGCCGAACGCGACGTACCGCGACCACGGCACGCACGCGGAGGCCGTCGAGATCCTCTTCGACCCCGAGCGGACCGACTACCGCACGATCCTGGAGTTCTTCTTCCAGATCCACGACCCGACCACGAAGAACCGCCAGGGCAACGACATCGGCCTCAGCTACCGGTCGGCGATCTACTACGTCGACGACGAGCAGAAGCGGATCGCCGAGGACACGATCGCGGACGTGGACGCCTCCGGGCTGTGGCCGGGCAAGGTCGTCACCGAGGTGGAGCCGGTCGGGCCCTTCTGGGAGGCCGAGCCGGAGCACCAGGACTACCTGCAGCGTTACCCCGACGGCTACACCTGCCACTTCCCGCGCCCGGGATGGCGGCTGCCCGCCCGCACCGAGGGCTGACCGCACGGCGCCCCGGCCCGGAGAGAACCGGGCCGGGGCGCCGCCTTCGGCGGGAGCGGCCGTACGCGGCTCAGCGGGGCAGCGTCGCCGGGCTGCCGCCGTTCGCCTCGTACCCCGCCACCGCCAGGGCGCGGTAGACCGCGAACTCCGCCGCCGGGTCGGCCGACAGGATCCACGGCAGGGCGCCCACGTGACCGTCGACGACCATCAGCTGGTTCATGGCCTCCGCCCAGCGCTCGGCGCGGACCAGGAAGAACACCAGCAGATGACGCACGTGCGCCTGCATCGGGTCGTCGGGGCGCGCCGAGTGGACCGCGTGCAGGGCGCCGTGGATCGCCTTGGTGACGACCTCGCTCTGGTAGAAACCGCTGACCAGATTGACCTCGGGCAGGTGCTCGAAGACCGCGAACAGCGGCATCGCGGCCAGCAGCGACCCCCGGGGCGCGCGGGCCGCGGCGGCCTCCGCGAACGAGTACGCCAGCTCGCGGGACCCGTGCCACTTCTCGCACCAGTAGTGCAGGGCGGCCAGGTGCGCGCCCATGTGGTTCGGCGCGCGGTCCAGGATCTTCAGCCACAGCTGCTCGAAGTCCTCGCGCGGATACCCGAGCCCACGGGCCACCGACAGCTCGACGATGTACGGGACCGGGTCGCCGGGGGCCAGCAGCGCGGCCTCGCCGCACGCGGCCCTCGCCTCCTCCATGATGATCCGGAACTCGTCCGTGCCCGGCGTCGCCGTCCGCCACGCCTGCTGCACCAGGAACTCGGCGTGCACGGCCGCGCCGCCCGCGTCCTTGGGCGCCTGGGACCGCCATGCCCGCAGCCACTGCCCGCCCGGTGCCCCGCCGTCCCCGCCGGGCCGCTGCGCCAGCTCCAGCGACGCGGCGCCCGCGAAGGCCTGCACGCGCTGCCAGCGGCGCTCGCCCTCCGCCTCCGTGCCGGCGAGGAGCTGCTGCGCGCCCCGGTGGTCCTGCGTGCGCTGCACCAGGTCCAGGACGTCCAGCAGGTCCTGGTCGGGACCCGGCATGCGGATGTCCAGCTCCTCCTCGCGGGCGAAGCCGTAGTTCGCGGGGTCCGCGGCGTCCGGGTGGCCGGGCGGGACCAGGCCGACCGCGCCCCGGCGGCGCCGCAGCAGGGGTAGCAGCACGAAGCCCAGCATGACCAGGGCGATCAGGACCCAGAGAATCTCCATGTCACCAGCGAACCAGACGGCGCCGACAATTGGCCAACCTGCGCCGTGGGCCTGTGGAGAACGCGCGGGGCCGCCGACGGCACTACTCTCGGTGCGCATGAGCGACAGGCACATCAGTCAGCACTTCGAGACACTCGCGATCCACGCGGGCAACACCGCCGACCCCCTGACGGGCGCGGTCGTGCCGCCGATCTACCAGGTGTCGACCTACAAGCAGGACGGCGTCGGCGGCCTGCGCGGCGGCTACGAGTACAGCCGCAGCGCCAACCCGACCCGTACCGCGCTGGAGGAGAACCTCGCCGCCCTGGAGGGCGGCCGCCGCGGTCTCGCGTTCGCGTCCGGACTGGCGGCCGAGGACTGCCTGTTGCGCACGCTGCTGCGCCCCGGCGACCACGTCGTCATCCCCGACGACGCCTACGGCGGCACCTTCCGGCTCTTCGCCAAGGTCGCCACCCGCTGGGGCGTGGAGTGGTCGGTGGCCGACAGCGCCGACCCCGCCGCCGTACGCGCCGCGATCACCGACCGGACCAGGGCGGTGTGGGTGGAGACCCCGTCCAACCCGCTGCTCGGCATCACCGACGTCGCGGCCGTCGCCCAGGTCGCCCGGGACGCCGGAGCGCGGCTCGTCGTCGACAACACCTTCGCCACGCCGTACCTCCAGCAGCCGCTGGCGCTCGGCGCGGACGTCGTCGTGCACTCCCTGACCAAGTACATGGGCGGCCACTCGGACGTCGTCGGCGGTGCGCTGGTCGTGAACGACCAGGAGCTGGGCGAGGAACTGGCGTTCCACCAGAACGCGATGGGTGCCGTCGCCGGCCCCTTCGACTCGTGGCTGGTGCTGCGCGGCACCAAGACGCTGGCGGTGCGCATGGACCGGCACAGCGAGAACGCCGGCAAGGTCGCCGAGATGCTCACCCGGCACCCGCGCGTGACGCGCGTGCTCTACCCGGGGCTGCCGGACCACCCCGGGCACGAGGTCGCCGCCAAGCAGATGCGTGCCTTCGGCGGCATGGTCTCCTTCCGTGTCGAGGGCGGCGAGGAGGCGGCCGTCGAGGTCTGCAACCGCGCGAAGGTGTTCACGCTCGGCGAGTCCCTGGGCGGCGTCGAGTCGCTGATCGAGCACCCCGGGCGGATGACGCACGCCTCCGCGGCCGGTTCGGCGCTGGAGGTGCCCGCCGACCTGGTGCGCCTGTCGGTCGGCATCGAGAACGCCGACGACCTGCTGGAGGACCTCAAGCAGGCACTCGGCTAGCACCGCCGGTACCGCGGGGCCGGCCCTCGGCCGGTCCCCGGCCCGGTGGCGGGGCCGGTCCCGTCCGGCCACCGGTCACCAGCCCTCCCATCCCGTCACCGGGGGCGTCGTCTCCGAAGGCGGCTGTTCCCAGGGCCGGACGGTCAGCGCCCACACCGCGAACGCCACGGCCGCGGCGCACAGCACCAGCCACACCAGCCGGCGGGCCGCGGTCCTGCGCCGCAGCTTCCGGCCGCCGAGGCGCAGGGCGTCCGCGTACAGTTCGGGCGGTACCCGCGGCGGCGACCGCTCCAGGATCCGCCGGGCGGCGGCCTCGCGTTCGAGTCTTTTCACCGGCGGCCCCCGGATCCCCGCGCGCGGGTGCCGGACACGGCGTCACCGCTCCCGCCGCCGGGCCGGCGGCCCCGGCCGGGGGGACGCAGCAGGGCGGACACCGCGCGGTCGTGGAGCGCCCGCACGCGTTCCACGGGCAGCGCCAGCAGCGCGGCCACCTGTTCCTCGGCGACCCCCTCGTACACCCTGAGCACCAGGACCAGGCGTTCCTGCGGGGTGAAACCGCCGAGGGCGCCCGTGGGGCGCCGGCGGCCGGGGAGGAGGGCTCGGCCGCGGTGGCGCCAGGCCTCGTGGGCGAAGCGGACGGCCAGGTACCGGCGGGCGTGCTGGTAGGGGTCCTCGCCGCGCAGGCCGTCCCAGCACGCGTAGGTGTGCGCGAGGGAGAGGACGGTCAGGCGCCGCGCGCGCGGGTTGTCTGCCGGATCCTCCGCCGTGAGCAGGGAGGCGGTGTGCAGCAGCCGGCCCGCCGTGCCCGCGGCGAACTCCTCGAACTCCCGGTCCCGGCGGGCGTCCTGGAGCGCACGCTGTTCCCGCACCGCGCCTCCCGCCTGATGGGCGACACCTGTGGCCTCACCACGAGGCCCGTGGCCTCTCCGCGAGGAGAAGAGGGGGCAGCCGCGCACGTGGACGTGTTCTGCCGGATGTGCGGGCCCCGGTCTCATATCAGGGCAGGGGCGGCCCGCCGGTCAAGAGGCCGGCGCCGTACACCTGGGAACGCCCGGCGAGGTCCCGCGTGGCCCGGGAGGGGCCGGCGGGGCCGGGGGGCGGTTCAGGAGGACGGCGGCGACGCCGGCCCCGTCGCGTTCTGCGGGGCCATGCGGGCGGACAGGGCGCTGTTGAAGCGCGTGAGGAGTGCGCAGAACGCCTCCCGCTCCTCCGGCGCCCAGTCGTGGGTCAGTTCGGCCATCAGCCGGCGCCGGGAGGACCGCACCTCGTTCAGCCGCGCCTCGCCGCGCGGGGAGAGCTGGAGCACCACGGCGCGTCCGTCCTCGGGGTGCGAGGTCCGCTTGACGAGTCCGGTCTCGACGAGCGGGGCCACCTGCCGGGTGACGGTCGAGGAGTCGATCCCCATGCTCGAGGCGAGGGCCTTGACGCCCATCGGGCCCTCTTTGTCGAGGCGGCTGAGGAGCAGATAGGCGGCGCGGTCCATGGAGTTGCGGACCTGCCCCACCCCGCCGAGCCGGGTCTGTTCCGCGCGGCGGGCGAAGAGCGCCACCTCGTGCTGGAGGGTCTCGAGAAGACCGGTGTCACCGGCGGTCGTCATGTCCATCGACATTCCAGGTGTTGTGGGCACGGCCGGGAGCTCACTTCGTGGAGGGCTGCTGATTGGGGGAAAGGGTACGCGGCCGGGCGGTGAGACGTACCGGCCCGGGGGAAAGCGGGTCTCGGAGGTTGGTCACGACGGTCGCCGGAGAGCGTGAACTGCGATGCTGGAGCGATGAGCTACAGCACGGCCGCCGCTGTCCGCCCCGTCACCCTCGATGATGTGCGCGGGGCCCGGAAGATGCTCTCGGGTGTGGCGCGGGTGACGGCGATGGAGGGCAGCCGGTACCTGTCGCGGCTGGTCGGGGCGCCGGTCCACCTCAAGTGCGAGAACCTCCAGCGGACGGGCTCGTTCAAGCTGCGCGGCGCCTACGTCCGTATCGCCGGGCTGCTGCCCGAGGAGCGGGCCGCCGGTGTGGTCGCGGCCAGCGCGGGCAACCACGCGCAGGGGGTGGCGCTGGCGTCCTCGCTGCTCGGCGTCCACGCGACGGTGTTCATGCCGAAGGGCGCCCCGCTGCCGAAGATCAGCGCCACCCGGGACTACGGCGCCGAGGTGCGCCTGCACGGCCAGGTGGTCGACGAGACGCTGGCTGCCGCCCAGGAGTACGCGGAGCGCACGGGCGCGGTCTTCATCCACCCCTTCGACCACCCCGACGTCATCGCCGGCCAGGGCACGGTCGGGCTGGAGATCCTGGAGCAGTGCCCCGAGGTGCGGACCGTGGTGGTCGGCATCGGCGGGGGCGGGCTGGTGGCCGGGACCGCGGTCGCGGTGAAGGGGATCCGGCCGGACGTGCGGATCGTGGGCGTGCAGGCGGAGGGCGCGGCGGCGTATCCGCCCTCGCTCGCCGCGGGGCGGCCGGTGGCCGTGCGCAATCCGGTGACGATGGCCGACGGCATCAAGGTGGGGCGGCCCGGTGACGTGCCGTTCGGGATCGTCGGCGAGCTGGTGGACGAGGTCCGCACGGTCTCCGAGGACGAGCTGTCCGCCGCGCTGCTGCTGTGCCTGGAGCGGGCCAAGCTGGTGGTGGAGCCGGCCGGGGCGAGCCCGGTGGCGGCGCTGATGAGCGACCCGGGTGCCTTCGAGGGGCCGGTGGTGGCGGTGCTGTCCGGGGGCAACGTGGACCCGGTGCTGATGCAGGGCGTGCTGCGGCACGGCATGGCCGCGCAGGGCCGCTACCTGGCGGTCCGGCTGCGGCTCACGGACCGGCCGGGCGCTCTCGCGACGCTGCTGGGAGTGCTGTCGGTGGTGGACGCGAACGTGCTGGACGTCAGCCATGTGCGGACCGACCCGCGGCTCGGCCTCACGGAGGCGGAGGTCGAGCTGCACCTGGAGACGAAGGGGCCGGAGCACTGTGCCGAGGTCGGCCGGGCGCTGCGGGAGGCGGGGTACCGCGTCATCGGCTGAGCGGGCCCCGGTCCCTTGGGCCCGTGGATCTCGTGCGTCACTCGTTCGAGGAAACCCATTGTGAGACGCGATACATCGCGTTACTGTGTGTCCTGTGCCACTCGGGGCCGCCTCGGCTCTCCTTCGGTCCGCCTTCCGGTCCGCCTTCCGGTCTGCCCTCCGGCTCGCCGTCCGGGTGCGTCCCGGCCCCCGGTGGTACGCATGCTGCGGCTTGCCGGGAGACCGGCAAAAGGAGAAGCGGAGAAAACCGCGCGCTCCTACGCTTTCCGAAGAATCCCCGACGACGTGGAGACTCATATGCCAGGCGCCATCTATGCCGAAGGCCTGGTGAAGACCTTCGGTGACGTAAGGGCTCTGGACGGCGTCGACCTCGACGTACCCGAAGGCACGGTCCTCGGCCTGCTCGGGCCGAACGGCGCGGGAAAGACGACCGCCGTGCGCTGTCTCACGACCCTGCTGCGCCCCGACAGCGGCAAGGCGGTCGTCGCGGGCATCGACGTGCTCAGGCAGCCCAACGAGGTACGGCGCTCCATCGGCCTCTCCGGCCAGTTCGCGGCGGTCGACGAGTACCTGACCGGCCGGGAGAACCTCCAGATGGTCGGCCGGCTCTACCAGATGCGGGCCGGGGCCGCGAAGGCCCGGGCCGCCGAGCTGCTCGAACAGTTCCATCTCACCGAGGCCGCCGACCGCCCCACGAAGACGTACTCCGGAGGCATGCGCCGCCGGCTGGACCTGGCGGCCGCCCTGGTCGTCTCCCCGCCCGTCATGTTCATGGACGAGCCGACGACGGGCCTGGACCCGCGCAACCGCCAGGAGCTGTGGGAGGTCATCAAACAGCTCGTCGCCGGCGGGACGACCCTGCTGCTGACCACGCAGTACCTGGAGGAGGCCGACCACCTCGCGCACGACATCGCGGTCGTCGACCACGGGCGCGTCATCGCCCGCGGCACCTCCGACCAGCTCAAGGCCCGCACCGGGGGAGAGCGCGTCGAGATCGTCGTCCGCGACCGCGACCGCATGGGCACGGCCGCCGAGGTGCTCGCCGGGTTCGGCAAGGGCTCGCCCGCCGTCGAGGAGCACACCCGCAAGATCACCGTCCCCGTCAGCGGCGGCGCGAAGCTGCTCGCCGAGATCATCCGCGCACTCGACGCGCGCGGCATCGAGCTGGACGACGTCGGTCTGCGCCGCCCCACCCTCGACGACGTCTTCCTCTCCCTCACCGGCCATGTGGCCGAGGGCGGGAAGGAGACGGACGCCCCGGCCCGGGAAGCCGCCGGCCGACAGGACAAGGAGTCCGCCAAGTGAACACCGCCACCGATTCCGCGCACGCCGCGTCGCCCGTGGGCTCCCTCGGCCAGTCCGTGCGGGACTCCCTGGTCATCACCCGCAGGAACCTGATCCGGATGACCAGGATCCCGGAGATGGTCCTGTTCGGGGTCATCCAGCCGGTGATGTTCGTGGTCCTGTTCACGTACGTCTTCGGCGGTTCGATGAAGATCGGGAACAGCACCGACCCGGGCGTCTACAAGGACTTCCTGATGGCGGGCATCTTCGCCCAGACCGTCACGTTCGCCACCGCCGGATCGGCCGCCGGTATCGCCGACGACATGCAGAAGGGCATCGTCGACCGCTTCCGTTCCCTGCCCATGGCGCGGGGCGCGGTGCTCACCGGGCGGACGGTCGCCGACCTCGTGCAGACGTCGATCACCCTGCTCGTCCTCGCGGCCGTCGCCCTGATCGTGGGCTGGCGCACCGGCTCCGCGTCCCCGACCAGCGCCGGGGAGATCCTGGCGGGCTTCGTCCTGCTGCTGCTCCTGGGGTACGCCTTCACCTGGATCGGGGCCCTGATCGGCCTCTCCGTGCGCACTCCGGAGGCGGCGACCTCGGGCGGGATCATCTGGCTGTTCCCCGTGACGTTCGTGTCGAACGCCTTCGTGGACTCCGGCCAGATGACGCCCTGGCTCCGGCACATCGCCGAATGGAATCCGTTCAGCGCCACGGTGCAGGCCTGCCGGGAGCTGTTCGGCAACCCGGGCGTCGTGCAGTCCGACGCCTGGCCCATGCAGCACCCCGTCTGGGCCTCGGTGATCTGGTCCGTCCTGATCATCGCGGTCTTCCGGACACTGGCGGTGCGCAAGTACCGCTCCGCCGACGGCTGATCTCCGCGGTGATCCTCTCCCCGGTGATCCTCCCGGGACGACGAAACCCCCGGCGTCACCGGGACACCGGGGGCTCGTTCCGAGGACGGGCGGCCGTACGCACCGGCCGGGCCCGGCGGGTCAGCCGCTGTACGGCTCGGCCTTGAGGATCCTGACGGAGGCCTTCTTGCCGTTGGGCAGCTCGTACTCTGCGTCCTCGCCGACCTTGTGGCCGTTGACGCCGGAGCCCAGAGGGGACTGCGGCGAATAGGTCTCGATGTCCGAGCTCGCGTACTCGCGCGAGGCGAGCAGGAAGGTCAGCGTGTCGTCCTCGTCGCCGTCGAAGGCGATCGTGACGACCATGCCGGGGGCCACCACGCCGTCCGCGGCGGGGGGCTCGCCCACCTTGGCGCTCTCGAGCAGCTGGGTCAGCTGGCGCACACGGAGCTCCTGCTTGCCCTGCTCCTCCTTGGCCGCGTGGTACCCGCCGTTCTCGCGCAGGTCCCCCTCCTCGCGCGCCGCGGCGATCTTGGCAGAGATCTCGGTGCGCGCGGGACCAGTAAGGTACGCAAGCTCCTCCTTGAGCTTGTTGTACGCCTCCTGGGTCAGCCAGGTGACGTTCTCGCTGGTCTGGGTCACAGGTGCTCCTCGTCGGTGCTGGGAATACAAAGCAACGCCCTACCCAGAAGGATGTTCCTCCACGGGAGGGCGAAACCACGAGCCTAACAATTCAGGGGCGAAAGAGGGAGGACATAAGCCACCAGATTTCCGTCGGCGCAGGTCAGCGCGGAAAGGACCCCGGGGGTGTCACGGGTGGTGCCACGGGGGCTGTCACTCCGCGTGGCAGCCGAGCAGCTCGGCCGAGGTGCCGCGGGCCTTCGTGCGCAGGGTGACGACCTTGTCGATGCGCGTCGCGTCCCCGCCGAAGCGGAAGTCGGCCCGGCCGACCTCCCCGCCGTCCTCCGCCTGGGAGCGCAGCGTGCAGTAGCCGGAGGCACCGGCGTCCTTGCGGACCTCCAGATGCACCTGCACCGCGTCCTCGCCGATGTCGAAACCGATCACCTCGGCGCTGATCTTGTTCTGGCCGACGTAGTGGTAGCCGAACCAGCCGAGCACCACGAGCGCCACGGCACCGAGCACGGCGCCGACGACCTTGAGGGTGCGATCGGCCCGCTCGTCCGAGGAACGGCCGTAGCGGCCTTCGGGCGCTCTCGTGGTCGCCGTACTCATGATCGTCCTCTCGGCGGGAGCGGAACGGATGTCCCGACAGGGGCCCCGGGGACCGTTCCTGCCGGACCCCGGAATTATTCGCCCCCCGATTCGGTCACTATAGAAGCCGCCCACCCGTCACCCGACCGCCGCCCCCGACCGACGACGCCCCCACGGGGCGGCACCCACTGGACCGCGCCACCGCACAGGGCGCCGACTGACCGAGGATTGAGTCTTGACTGACCAGCTGCGACTGATGGCCGTGCACGCCCACCCCGACGACGAGTCGAGCAAGGGCGCGGCCACCATGGCGAAGTACGTGTCCGAAGGGGTGGACGTGCTGGTGGTGACCTGCACGGGCGGCGAGCGCGGTTCCATCCTCAACCCGAAGCTGCAGGGCGACCCGTACATCGAGGAGAACATCCACGAGGTGCGCAGGAAGGAGATGGACGAGGCCCGGGAGATCCTGGGCGTCAAGCAGGAGTGGCTCGGTTTCGTCGACTCCGGCCTGCCCGAGGGCGACCCGCTGCCGCCGCTGCCGGAGGGCTGCTTCGCCCTGGAGGACGTCGACAAGGCGGCCGGTGAGCTGGTGCGGAAGATCCGCTCCTTCCGCCCCCAGGTGATCACCACCTACGACGAGAACGGCGGCTACCCGCACCCCGACCACATCATGACCCACAAGATCACGATGGTGGCCTTCGAGGGCGCGGCCGACACCGAGAAGTACCCGGAGAGCGAGTACGGCCCGGCGTACCAGCCGCTGAAGGTGTACTACAACCAGGGATTCAACCGTCCCCGCACCGAGGCGCTGCACAACGCGATGCTGGAGCGCGGCCTGGAGTCGCCCTACGGGGACTGGCTCAAGCGCTGGTCGGAGTTCGAGCGCAAGGAGCGCACGCTCACCACGCACGTGCCCTGCGCCGACTTCTTCGAGGTCCGCGACAGGGCGCTGATCGCGCACGCCACGCAGATCGACCCGGACGGCGGATGGTTCCGGGTGCCGATGGAGGTCCAGAAGGAGGTCTGGCCCACCGAGGAGTACGAGCTCGCGAAGTCCCTCGTGGACACCTCCCTCCCCGAGGACGACCTCTTCGCGGGCATCCGGGACAATGCCTGACATGAGCGCAAGCGCAAGCCTGGCAATGACGCACCTGGTCACCCTCGCCGAACTGGACGAGGACAAGGTCACCCCCGGCGTCCTCGGCTTCATCGTCTTCGCGGTGTTGGCCTTGGCGGTGTGGGGTCTGATGAAGTCCATGAACCGGCACATGGGCAGGGTCGACTTCAAGGAGGCCCCGGACCCGGAGGCGGACGCCTCCGCCGGCGGCGCGGGCAGGACCGCCGGCCGGGTCGGTCCGCAGCAGGGCTGACCCCCGGACGCACGTACACCCGGCAGCGCGGAAGGCGGACCGGCCCGGCCCGGCCGGCGACACCACCGCCCCGCGCCGCCGGGCCGGCGCCGACCGCTGCGCCGCCCACCGACGCCGGGCTCACGCCCCGCCCTGCCGCTCCCTCCGCGGCGACGGCGCACGCGCCCGGCCCGCCGCCCTCCCGTGGCGTCGGTTCACCTCGGTCCTGCCGTCCCTGCGGCGACGGCGGTCCGTGCCGGGCCCTGTCACCGTCCCGGTGGCGCAGGCCCATGCACCGGCCTGCCGGTGCCCGCCCCGGTGCCCCGCCGCCCCGCAGCCCCGGTGTCCTCAGTGTTCCGTCGGTACCTCCACGCCCATGACCTCGCGTGCGTGCCGGCTCGGGACCATGCCCAGGCGCCAGGCCTGCCAGCCCTCCTCCAGCCGCACGCCCCGCTCCAGCAGCAGCCGGTACGCCTCCGCGTACTCGTCCAGCTTCGGGTCCCGGGCCGGATGCCGGGCGCGGGACAGCTGGGCCAGCTCCTCCTGCGCCACCGCCGTCCCGACCTCGACCCCGCCGGGGGCGGCGTACGGCAGCAGCGTGCAGCGCAGGAAGCGCGCCCAGTCCTCGCCCCGCCGGTCGCCGTACGAGGCGAACAGCGCGGCCGCCTCGTCGCACAGCGCGAGCGCCTGCGGCGTACGGGCGTTGCCCGCGTCCACGACGGCCAGCTCCAGGCAGGTCCACGCCTCGCCGTGGCCGACGCCGATGCGCCGGAAGTCGGCGCGGGCGTCCACGAGGAGCTGGCGGGCGAAGCCGGAGTTCCTGAGCGAGCCCGTCCGCGCGGCCCGCTGGTCCCGCGTGACCCGCGCCGAATGGTGCCGGGCGCAGGCCAGCCCGTACACGTCCCGCATCCGCGAGAACATCGTGCGGGAGCGCTCCAGCTCACGGACGGCCTGGTCCAGATCGCCCGTCTCCTCCAGCGCCTGGCCGATGTAGTAGACCGTCCACGCCTCGCCGCGCGCGTCCTCGTTCTCCCGGTGCCGGGCCGCGGCCTGCCGCAGCTCCGCCACCGCCTCCAAGGCGTCGCCGTTCACCAGCCGGGCCCGCGCCAGCTGGGTCAGCGCCCAGGCCTCGCCACGCGCGTCCCGGGTGCGCCCGTACAGCTCCAGGGCCTTGTGCAGATCCGCCTCGGCCCCCGGTACGTCGCCCATCCGCAGCCGCAGCTGGCCGAGCTGGAAGTGGGCCCAGGCCTGGCCGTGCACCGACTCGCCCGCGCGGTGCAGCACCAGCGACTCGGTGAGCAGGTCCATGGCCTCCGCGAGCCGTGCCCGGTCCCGCTGCACCGCCGCCAGCGCGTGCAGCGTCCACGCCCGGTCCGTGGCCAGCGCGGGCGAGGCCTGCAGATCCAGCGCCTCCCGCAGTCTCGCCGCCGCCTCGGCCAGATTGCCCTGGTGGTGCAGGGTGATGCCCAGCGAACACAGGGCGCGCGCCGCCCCCGCGTCGTGATGGGCATCCCGGTAGAGGCCGACCACCGAGGTGAGCGTCGTGCGGGCCTTGTCCAGCTCGCCGAGCTGCCGGGCCGCGATACCGGTGCGCCACTGCACCGAGCGCACCAGCAGCCCCTGGTCCACGGAGTGCGCCAGGTCGCTGATCTCGCCCAGCCGGTACAGGTCGCCGCGCAGCAGGCAGTAGTCGCACAGCGCGCCCAGCAGGTTCAGCACCGCGCCCTGGTCGACGCCGTCCGCGTGCCGCAGCGTCGCCGTGATGAAACTCGACTCGTCGTCCAGCCAGTGCAGCGCCTCGTCCAGGGACGTGAAGCCGTGCTGCCCGAAGCGGTCCGAGCGCGTCGACACGTTGCCGTCGACCAGGCGGAGCACCGAGTCGGCCAGCTCGGCGTAGTTGGCGATCAGCCGCTCCTGCGCCGCCGCCCGCTCGCCGGGCTCCTCCTCGTCGGCGAGGCGGGCCCGGGCGAAGTCCCGCACCACGTCGTGCAGCCGGTAGCGGCTGCCCCGCACATGGTCGATCAGCCCCGCCCGCGACAGCGCCGCCAGCTGCCGTGCCGCCTCGGCCTCGTCGGTGGCCAGCAGGGCGGCGGCAGCGGCGGCGCCCAGCGAGGTGCGCCCGGCCAGCGCGAGGCGCCGCAGCAGCCGCCGGGCCGGCTCGGGCTGGTCGGTGTAGCGCAGCCACAGGGCACGCTCGGCCGGTTCCACCGGCCCGTAGGCGCCCAGGTCACCGGCGAGGGCGCGCGGCGAGCGCGGGCCCAGCGACGAGCCGGCGATGCGCAGCGCCAGCGGCAGCCCGCCGCACAGCTCCCGGATCCGGTCGGCGGACTCGGCGTCGTAGGGCCCCGTGGCGCCCTGGGCGACGGCGTCCAGCAGCTCCTCGGCGCCGGCCGCGTCCAGCGGCTCCACCGGCAGCCGGAAGACCCGCGCGGGCAGGTCGGGCGGCAGGTCCAGCGGCTCCCGCGCGGTGACCAGCACCAGGCTGTCCGACCGTTCGGGCACCAGCGCGCGCACCTGCCCGGGGTCCGAGGCGTCGTCCAGGACGACGGTGACCGGCACGCCCGTCAGATGCTGGTGGTACAGCTCGCTCAGCCGCCTGACCTGCTGGTCCGCCGAGGACCGCTCCCGGAACAGCAACTGCTCGCGCGGCGCCCCGAGCCGGTTCAGCAGATGCAGCAGGGCGTCCCGGGTGGACAGCGGCGGCTCGCCCCCGGGCGAGGCGCCGCCGCGCAGATCGACCACGCAGGCCCCGCGGAAGTGGTCCCGCAGCTCATGGGCGGCGCGCACCGCGAGTGCCGTACGGCCGCTGCCGGGCGCCCCGTGCAGCACGACGACCGTCGGCCTGGTCTCCGTGCTCGCGCGGGCCTCCCGCACCCACTGCCGCAGCAGCGCCAGCTCCCGGCGCCGCCCCGCGAAGACGCCCTCCGGCCGCGGCAGGTGCGCGAACGACTGCTCCAGCACACTGCGCCCACGGGCCGCCGCGCTCTTGTCGGCGCCCCGCAGCCTCGGCCCCGTCTTCTTCGGCCCGGTGGACGCGGCGAGCACCCGCTGCTGGTCCAGGAACGGCCGGATGCCCCGCACCTCCAGCGCGGTGAGCCACTGCAGCCGCAGCTGCTCGGGCCCGCCCGGCTGGCTCATCGCACCGGCCCGGTGGTGCGCGGCCGGCAGGTGCGACCCGGCCACCTTGACGACGGTCGCCGCCGCGCCGGCGACGCCCGCGGTCACGCCCGCGGTGACCGCCGTGCCCGCGCCGGTGCCGAGCACCATGTCGGCGACGACCGCGGCGAGGGCCGCCACCGCGGCCACCAGCAGGGGAGTGCCGGCGCCCTCCTGGGCGTAACGCCGGCGGAAGGTGAGCTGACCGGCCGACGCCTCGTCCAGGGCGCGGACGTAGGCCTCGTACTCCTCGGCGGCGGTCGCCGCCATCGCGTCGAGCGCCCCGCGCGCCCGTGACAGCAGCACGGCGCCGTCCGTGCGTCCGCCCGAGCGCCGCACCTCCTCCTCCACGGCCCGCGCCAGCAGCCGCTCGGCCTCCGCCCGATGACCGTCCCGCATGTCGCGCCCCCTCCGGCGGCATCCGTGTCACCCCGGTTCCCCCAGACCCCGCTGGGACTCTCCCGGCCCGCCCCCGGGTCCTTCCCCGGTTGCGCGCCGGTCAAATGTCCCGCGCCGGAACGACCTCGGGAAGATCCGGAGCGACCTCGGGAAGATCCGGTGCGACCCCGGGAAGAAGCGGGCGCCCCACCGGCCGCCGCCCGGCCCGCCCGCGACCGCCGGGAGCACGGCCGTCCGAATATCGGCTGCACACCCCTTGACCGCGGTGACCGCAGCCACTAATTTGCGGGGGAAGCTGACCCATAAACCTGAAAGGAGGCGACCGGCGGATGTGCAAGAACTCTGATCTGGGTCGCCTCGCCCGCAGCACGGTCTGGGTTTCGGGCAGGGTCGCGCACGGCTGCTGAGTACGCCGTTCCCTGTGCCGGTGTGCGGCACATTCCGGGGGATCCCCCTTTTTTCTCGTACTTTTCCACCGCTCCCGGCATGCCTTCGTCCGCGTGCCGACGCGCGGTCCTGCGCCCGCTTTCCTCTGCGCGGCGCGTCCGAAAACGGAAAGCCGCCCGAGCACAGAAAGCTGCCCGAATTGGCGAACATGGCGAAGAAGACGAAAATGATGAATCGGTCCGTCCCGAGCCGGAACGAAGGCATGTCATGACGGAGGCACGCACCACGGGGGCACAGGCCACGGGGACACACGTCACAGAAGCGCACCCCACGGAGGCACGCGTCACGGTCAACGGGAGGGAAACCCCCGTCGCACCGGCCGCGCCCCACACCACCGTGCTGGACTTCCTGCGCGAACGCGGCCTCACCGGGGCCAAGGAGGGCTGCGCCGAGGGCGAGTGCGGAGCCTGTTCGGTACTGGTGGCACGCCCCGGGGTGAACAAGCCCACCGACTGGGTGGCGGTCAACGCCTGCCTGCTCCCGGTCGCGGGGCTCGACGGCCAGGAGATCGTCACCGCCGAGGGCCTCGCCCCCGCCGGGGACCCCGGCACCCCGCCCGCCCTGCACCCCGTGCAGGAGGAGATGGCGGCCCGCGGCGGCTCCCAGTGCGGCTACTGCACGCCGGGCTTCGTCTGCAGCATGGCAGCCGAGTACTACCGGCCCGACCGCTGCGCGCACGAGAACCCGGCCGACGGCGCCACCGACGGCCACGGCCCCGACGCCGAACACGGCCCCAACGGCTTCGACCTGCACGCGCTCAGCGGCAACCTGTGCCGCTGCACCGGCTACCGCCCCATCCGCGACGCCGCCTTCGCCGTCGGCACGCCCGCCGAGGACGACGCGCTGGCACAGCGCCGCGAACAGGCCCCGCCCGCACCGGCCGCCACCGAGTACGCACAGGGCGGCAGCGTCTTCCTGCGCAGGAACACCCTGGCCGAGACGCTGCGGCTGCTGCGCGAGCGGCCCGACGCGGTGGTGGTCGCCGGCAGCACCGACTGGGGAGTGGAGGTCAACCTCCGCGCCCGCCGCGCCGACTGCGTCGTCGCCGTCGACCGGCTGCCCGAAATGCGGGAACTGCGCGTCGGACCCGACGCCGTCGAGATCGGGGCGGCGCTCACGCTCACCGAGATCGAACGCCGCCTCGACGGCACCGTCCCGCTGCTGGCCGACCTCTTCCCGCAGTTCGCCTCCCGGCTCATCCGCAACAGCGCGACCCTGGGCGGCAACCTGGGCACCGGCTCGCCCATCGGCGACAGCCCGCCGGTGCTGCTCGCGCTAGAGGCGTCGGTGGTCCTCGCCGACGCCGACGGCGAACGCGAGGTCCCGCTGGCCGACTACTTCACCGGCTACCGGCAGAGCGTGCGCCGCCCCGGCGAACTGATCCGCGCGGTGCGCGTCCCACTGCCGCTCTCCCCGCTCACGGCCTTCCACAAGATCGCCAAGCGCCGCTTCGACGACATCTCCAGCGTCGCCGTCGCCTTCGCGCTCGACATCGACGCGGGCGTCGTCCGCAAGGCGCGCATCGGCCTGGGCGGCGTGGCCGCCACCCCGGTCCGCGCGCTCGCCACCGAGGCGGCCCTGGAGGGCAGGCCCTGGTCGCAGGAGACCGCCGAGGACGCGGCCCGCGTCCTGCGGGGCGAGGGCACACCGCTGGACGACCACCGCGCCAGCGCCCTCTACCGCTCCGCGATGCTCGGCCAGAGCCTGCTGAAGCTGTACGCACAGACCACCGAGGCGGTGCCGTCATGAGCCACCTGTCCGAACGCCCCGAGAAGCCGCTGGTCGGCCTCTCGGTGCCCCACGAGAGCGCCGTCCAGCACGTCACCGGCACCGCGCTCTACACCGACGACCTGGTCCACCGCACCAAGGACGTGCTGCACGCCCACCCCGTCCAGGTCATGAAGGCCCACGGCCGGATCACCGCGCTGCGCACCGCGCCCGCGCTCGCCGTGCCCGGCGTGGTGCGGGTCCTGACCAAGGCCGACGTGCCCGGCGTCAACGACGCCGGCATGAAGCACGACGAGCCGCTCTTCCCCGACGAGGTCATGTTCCACGGCCACGCCGTCGCCTGGGTGCTCGGCGAGACCCTGGAGGCGGCCCGGCTCGGCGCGGCGGCCGTCGAGGTGGAACTCGAGGAACTGCCGTCCCTGATCACGCTGCAGGACGCGATGGCAGCGGACAGCTACCACGGTGCCCGGCCCATGATGGTGACCGGCGACGTCGACGCGGGCTTCGCCGACTCCGCGCACGTGTTCACCGGCGAGTTCCAGTTCTCCGGCCAGGAGCACTTCTACCTCGAGACGCACGCGGCGCTCGCCCAGGTCGACGAGAACGGACAGGTCTTCGTCCAGAGCAGCACCCAGCACCCCTCGGAGACCCAGGAGATCGTCGCGCACGTCCTCGGCGTGCCCGCCCACGAGGTCACCGTGCAGTGCCTGCGCATGGGCGGCGGCTTCGGCGGCAAAGAGATGCAGCCGCACGGCTTCGCCGCCGTCGCCGCGCTCGGCGCCAAGCTCACCGGCCGCCCCGTCCGGTTCCGGCTCAACCGCACCCAGGACCTGACCATGTCCGGCAAGCGGCACGGCTTCCACGCCGCCTGGCGGATCGGCTTCGACGCCGACGGCCGCATCCAGGCCCTGGACGCCACCCTCACCGCCGACGGCGGCTGGAGCCTGGACCTGTCCGAACCGGTGCTGGCCCGCGCCCTGTGCCACATCGACAACACCTACTGGATCCCCAACGCCCGCGTCGCCGGCCGCATCGCGAAGACCCACACGGTCTCCAACACCGCCTTCCGCGGCTTCGGCGGACCGCAGGGCATGCTGGTCATCGAGGACATCCTGGGCCGCTGCGCGCCGCGGCTCGGCCTGGACCCGATGGAGCTGCGGGAACGCAACTTCTACCGGCCCGGCCAGGGCCAGACCACGCCGTACGGGCAGCCGGTCACCCAGGCCGAGCGGATCACCACCGTCTGGCGGCAGGTCCAGGAGAACGCCGGCGTCGCCGACCGCCGGCGCGAGATCGCCGCCTTCAACGCCGCCCACCCGCACACCAAGCGGGCCCTCGCGGTCACCGGCATCAAGTTCGGCATCTCCTTCAACCTCACCGCCTTCAACCAGGGCGGCGCACTGGTGCTGATCTACAAGGACGGCTCGGTCCTCATCAACCACGGCGGCACCGAGATGGGCCAGGGCCTGCACACCAAGATGCTGCAGGTGGCCGCGACCACCCTCGGCATCCCGCTGCACAAGGTGCGCCTCGCCCCGACCCGCACCGACAAGGTCCCCAACACCTCGGCCACCGCCGCCAGTTCCGGCACCGACCTCAACGGCGGCGCGATCAAGAACGCCTGCGAGCAGCTGCGGGAACGGCTGCTCCAGGTGGCCGCCACCCAGCTCGGCGCGAACCCCTCCGACGTACGCATCGTCGAGGGCGTCGCCCGCGCCCTCGGCAGCGACAGGGAGCTGGCCTGGGACGACCTGGTGCGCACCGCGTACTTCCAGCGGGTGCAGCTGTCGGCGGCCGGCTTCTACCGCACCGAGGGGCTGCACTGGGACGCGAAGACCTTCCGGGGCTCCCCGTTCAAGTACTTCGCCCACGGCGCCGCCGCCACCGAGGTGGAGGTCGACGGCTTCACCGGCGCCTACCGCATCCGGCGGGTGGACATCGTGCACGACGTCGGCGACAGCATCTCCCCGATGATCGACATCGGCCAGGTCGAGGGCGGCTTCGTGCAGGGCGCGGGCTGGCTGACCCTGGAGGACCTGCGCTGGGACACCGGCGACGGACCGGGCCGCGGCCGGCTGCTGACCCAGGCCGCCAGCACCTACAAGCTGCCGAGCTTCTCCGAGATGCCCGAGGAGTTCCACGTCCACCTGCTGGAGAACGCCACCGAGGAAGGCGCCGTCTACGGCTCCAAGGCGGTCGGCGAGCCCCCGCTGATGCTGGCGTTCTCGGTGCGCGAGGCGCTGCGGCAGGCCGCCGCCGCCTTCGGACCGGACGGCGTCGGCGTCGAACTGGCCTCGCCCGCGACACCGGAGGCGGTGTACTGGGCGATCCAGGCGGCCCGGCAGAGCGGCGCCCCTGGGAACGGCCGGGACCGTAGGACGGACGCCGCCGGCGGCACGGCCCGTACCGGCGCCGAAGCGCTGAGCGGTGCCTGACATGACGTGGGTCGCCGCGGTCGCGCGGCTGCGGGCACGCCGGGAACCCGGCGTGCTGGTGACCGTCGCGGCCGTGCGCGGCCACGCACCGCGGGACGCCGGCGCGAAACTCGTCGTCGGACGCGACGCGATGTGGGGCTCGATCGGCGGCGGCAACGTCGAGGCCGTCGCCGTCGACCGCGCCCGGGAGATGATCGCCGCCGCCGAGACGGCACCGGAGCTGATGGACTTCGCCCTGAACGACAAGGTGACCAACCGGCACGGCGTGCAGTGCTGCGGCGGCACCGTCTCGGTCCTGCTCGAACCGCTGCCCGTGGTACGGGCGGTGGCGGTCTTCGGCGTCGGCCACGTCGGCCTGGAACTGGCCCGCGTCCTGGCCCGCCACGACCTCGACCTCCACCTCGTCGACAGCCGGGCCGACCTCCTCACCGAGGAACGGCTCGGCGTACTGGACGACGCGGTCGCACAGGTGCACGTGCACCACACGCCGCTGCTGCCGGAGGAGGTGCTGGACGGCCTGCCGCCCGGCACCCACGTCCTGATCATGACCCACGACCACGCCGAGGACGCCGCCCTGTGCGACGCCGCCCTGCGCGCACCCCACCTCGGCTCCATCGGCCTGATCGGGTCGGCGGCCAAGTGGGCCCGCTTCCGCAAGGTCCTCACCACCGAGGGCGGACACGACGAGACCGCCGTCGCCCGGATCAAGACGCCGATCGGACTGCCCGGCATCACCGGGAAGGACCCCGCGACCATCGCCGTGAGCGTCGCGGCCGACCTGCTGCGCACCTTCGAGACCGAGGGCTCCTGATCCTGTTGCCGCTCCCCGGCCCGCCTCGTCGCTTCCGGGGTTCACAGCCGCGCCCGGCTTTGTAGGAGTCCACGAAGGACCGCCCCGATCCCGCGCGTTGTTCATGCCTTCGGCCGCTGGCCGGTGGCGGCCGGCGGCCTGTGTACTGCCCGTACGCGTCACACCACCGGTGAGGCGCCGCACCGCGCCTCTCCTCCCCGGGGCACCCGCAGGCCACCCACCCACGACCAAGGGAGCACCATGACCACCCACACCGCCGGGACCGTCCTCCACGAGTCCGAGCGCGCCTGGATGGAGCGGGCCGTCCAGCTGGCCACCACCAGCGTCGAGAACGGCGGCGGCCCCTTCGGTGCCCTCGTCGCCAAGGGGGACGGCATCGTGGCCCTCGGCAACAACCAGGTCACCGCCCACCTCGACCCCACCGCGCACGCCGAGGTCAGCGCCATCCGCGCCGCCTGCAAGGAGCTGGGCACCTTCAGCCTGGAGGGCTGCACCCTCGTCACGTCCTGCGAGCCCTGCCCGATGTGCCTGGCCTCCGCCCTGTGGGCCCGCGCCGACCGGATCGTCTACTGCGCCGACCGCGACGACGCCGCCGCGGCCGGCTTCGACGACCGCGCGTTCTACGACCTGTTCGAGAAGCGGCCCCAGGCGGCGTGGCCGATGACCGTCACCCACCTCGACCTGCCCGAACGCACCCGCCCCTTCGACGCCTGGCTCGCCAAGAGCGACCGCGTCGCCTACTGACCCGGCACCCGGGCCGGCCCGGGTGCCCCGGCCGGCCCGGACCCCTGCCCCGGTCCGCCCGTCCCTGCCCCGGTCCGCCCGTCCCCGCCCCGGACCGGACGGCCCCCCGGTCCGGCCGGTGCGCCGGGACAGCCGTCAAGGCCTGGGCGATGCGGGCAGCGGTCCACGAGTCACCGGAACGGGTGATTCAGTCCCCCTCTTGATGGGGGCCACCGCTGGTGCCGAACCGAGGGCCCCAGCATCCTGACCGACCGGCCGAGCGGTACACCCCAGCTGTCCCGGCCTCCGGCGGCCGGGTCCCGTCCGAGTACGCGTACCCAGAGGAGTCGGTGGCCGATACCGATGGCCCGGGCATAAGGGACCATTACTGTGCGCTCCTGACATCTGCAACTACGCGGCCGTACGTACTCGTACACGTCCGCTCGGCGGAGCACGGCAGGGGGCCACGCATGGCGTGGGAGGAATGGGAGCAGTTGAAGGCCCGGGCGGCCGAACGCGGCGGCGCGCGGCTGCAGTCGGACCAGTTACCGGCCGGCCGGGGTGGCAGTACCGGTGACCTCGTCTCGGACAGGCCGGCCTGGAACAGGGCCGGCGAGGACATCGGGGCGCTGCGCGAGGACATCGGCAAGGCCGTGGCGAGACTCAGGGACAGCCAGGCGGGCCTGGGCGGCGGCACCGGCTGCCTGACAGCCGCCGCCCAGAAAGACGTCCACAGCTCCTGGGAGGCCTACGTCGGAAAGGTCGGCGGGCGCTGCGGAAAGCTTTCGGACCTGCTGGTGAAGGCCGGCAGCGAGCAGCTGAAAACGGACCAGGCGGTCGAGGCCGAGATCGCGAAGCTCGTGGTGGCGTACGCGGACACGCCGCCCGTCGGCGGCCGGTACATGGGGCGGTGAGCGGACGTCATGGACCTCGCGACGCTCAAGGCCCTCAGGCCGGCCGAGTACGCCGAAGCGGCCGACGGCTATCGCAGCGCCTCCGGCATGGCGAGCACGGTCAAGGACCGCATCGACAACCGGACGGCGGCCGCCATGAGGAGCCGCCTGAAGGGCAAGGCCGCCACCGCCGCGGACAGGCAACTGGGGGAACTGAGCCGGAACTTCCACTACATCCAGGTGCAGTGTGGCCTCGTGAGCACCGCTCTGGAGGCGTTCTCGTACGAGATGGAAGCCGCCAAGCGGAAACTCGACACGGCCCTGGCGGAAGCCGATGCGGCCGGTCTCACCGTGAACCCGGACGGATCGGTCACCTACCCGCCCGGCGGCGAGAAGGGCAAGGACGGCAAGGTCCCCGACGGCGGCACTGTGAACGGCCTGACGGACAGCACGGCCTCGGCCGTCGGACGGCAGGCCGCCAACTTCGACCCCAACCCCCACCACCGCCTCGCCCAGGACTGCGCCGACCTGATCGCCACCGCCCTCAAGGAAGCCACCGAAGCCGACGAGAAGTGGGCACCGAAGCTGCGGGCCCTCAAGGCCGACGACGACCTCACCGTCTCCGACGCGGACTGGTCCGACACCGCCTCCGACATGACCGGTGTCCGCACGGCGGGCAGGGAATACCTCGCCACCCTGCCGCAACCCCCGAAGGAAGGCACTCCCGAAGAGAACGCCGAGTGGTGGAAGAACCTCGGCCCGGAAGACCGAGCCGCGTGGATTTCCCTGCGCCCCGCAACCGTGGGCGGGCTCGACGGGCTACCTGCCACGGTGCGGGACGAGGCCAACCGCATCGTGCTCGACACCACGCGGGGCGCGATGCGGATGGAGCTGAACTCGATCCCGAAGCCTCCCGCCAACGAGTGGACGTGGATCACCGCCGGCCCGTATCCGACCAAGGCGCACACCGATGAGTGGAGGGAATGGCACAGAAAGTACGGCGACCGGTACGACCACCTCACCAAGTCACTCGCCGGGATGGAGAGCATCCAGAAACGCTTCGACTCGACCGGCATGACCGACGTCCGGGGCCTTAAAAGCCTGCCCCCGGCATACCTCCTCGGATTCAGTGCCGAAGGCAACGGTCGCGCGATCATCGCCAGCGGCAACCCGGACACAGCCCGACACCAGGCCGTCTACGTGCCGGGAACGACGTCGAACCTGAGCAACATCGGCGGCAACATGGATCGGATGACCGCCACGTGGCACGTCGCTTCCGACGAGTCCGGCGGGCAGCCCGTCTCCACCATCACATGGCTCGGTTACGACGCCCCGCAGGACATCGTCAGGGACTCGCCGTTCAGGCACTACGCAGATGACGGCGCACCCGCCTTCAACCGCTTCCTCGAAGGTCTGGAAGCCTCCCATACGGGCGAGACCACGCCGCATCGCACCGTGATCGGACACTCGTACGGCACGACGCTCGTCGGCTCGGCGGCCGACCACGGCACGCTGAACGCGGACGACGTGATCACCGTGGGAAGCCCGGGTGTCACGGTGGCCGAGGCGGAGGAACTGGACGTCCCCAAGGGCCATGCATGGAACGAGGAGGCGGACGGGGACATCGTTCCGGACATCGGCCGCTTCGGCCATGGTGGCACCGACTGGGACGGCCCCTGGTCCGTGCCCAGCGACGAACGTTTCGGCGCCAAGCAGATGACCACGGACACGGAAGGGCACAGCGGTTACTGGGACGAAGGATCCCAGAGTCTGCGCAACCAGGCCCTTGTGGTGGCCGGACACGGGGAGGACGCAAAGCTGAAGAAGCCGACTCCGACGTGGAAGTACACGCGTTAGAAAGAGCGAGGCCTGCCAATCTTGAACACTCGCACGAGCGCAGGAGCGCTCCTCGTATCCGTCCTGCTCCTCTCCCTCACTGGATGCAGCATGAATTCCAGCAAAGAATCCGACGGCATCCCATCTGCTGGCACGAGCAGCTCACAGGACGCCGCCCAGGAGACACAGAAGGTGTCCAGTGAGCTGTACGACCTGATCAGCGTCAAGGGAAAGGCGTCCGACAGCAGTCCGGGTGTTCTGTCATGTGGTGGCAAGGACCGCGAGAAGTACTTCCGGATCTTTCACCCTTGGAGCTTCTACCCTGCTTCCTCCAGTGAACTGGACGACGCGCTGGAGCAACTCCACGCGAACCTGCCGAAGCACGGCTGGAAAGTCGTCGAGTACGGCCCCGACACGAGCATGAACAAGAACATCAGCCTGACTGCCGACAACGACGAGAAGAAACACAGCGTCAACGTCTCGCACCGGGCAAAAAACAACCCCCCGAAGCTCGCCTTCTTCGTGATCTCCGGCTGCTACCAGATCCCGGACGGTGAGGAGATCCAGCGCTTCTGACCGCCTCGTGCGCGGGCGTGCGCATGTCCGTGGCCCTGTCTTGGCGCAGCGGCCGCGGGCCGGGTGTGGTGTCCGCCGGGGACGGGTACGCGAGGCCGGGAGGTATGGCCGATCGACTTGCGCAGGCGTTCGTCCCCGTACCCCTCCAGCACGCGGAGAGCCCCGTCGACTGGTGGCCCTGGCCGGAGGAGGCGTTCGAGGAGGCCCGGTGGCGGGACGCCCGGCGCTGCTGAGTGTCGGATGCTCCGCCTGCCACAGGTGCCGGTGAACTCGCGTCCCCAGTAGTCGGCGGTGCTCACACCTCTCTGACGATCACGCGGCTACCGCAGAGCTTCGACCAGTCGTCGCGGTCGGAAGTCAGGACGATCACGGGCGCTGGGACGCGGAGCGCGAGCGCGGCGACAAGGGCGTCGATCGCGTACTTGTGCCCATGCAGCCCGCCTGCGTCCTGAAGCAACTCCACTGCGGTCAGTGAGTCCTCTTGACCGACTGGTTCCACCCGCAGCCTGGAGAGCACCCACTTCAAGCGCGCCAGATCGGTTTTCCCGTGCACGGCTTCGACGACGGTCAGCGCGGACACGAAGAGGGGAACTCCGGCCTGTCGGGATGCCTCGACGCGAGCCGCCATTTTCCGGTCGTTGCGCAGCAGCAGGGAAAGCGCCTCGGAGTCGAGCACCAGCGAGCGGGCCGGCTGCTCCTTCACGCAGCGCCCCGCTCGGCGTTCTCGTCGCCGAACAGTTCGCGTCGAGCAGCTTCGATCTCCTGCTCGGTGAGCGCGCCGTGTTCCTCCTCGTGGGCCGCGACGATCTCGGCGAGCCCGTCCATGGCGAGCTGATGTCTGACAGCCTCGGTGATGTAGCCGGACAGTCCCCGGCGGCCGGTCCGAGAGCGGAGCTCGCTGACCAGATCGGCGGGCATGGACACGGAGATGTTCTCGGTGGTCCCGGCTCGGGGCGACTTCATGCCCCCACTGTAATACATGCTCTATTACAACAGGGGGTATTTCGGTGCTTTCATGGGCAGGAGGACAGGTCCCGTCCGTGCGTCGCGCCCCCGTGGCGTGTGGGCGGGGCGGGGGCGGGTGCGCGAGGATGGGAGGTATGGCCAACCGACTTGCGCAGGCGTCGTCCCCGTACCTCCTCCAGCACGCCGACAACCCCGTCGACTGGTGGCCCTGGTCGGAGGAGGCGTTCGAGGAGGCCCGGCGGCGGGACGTCCCCGTGCTGCTGAGCGTCGGCTACAGCGCTTGCCACTGGTGCCACGTCATGGCGCACGAGTCCTTCGAGGACGGTCCGACCGCCGAGTTCCTTAACTCGCACTTCGTCTCCGTCAAGGTGGACCGTGAGGAGCGGCCCGACGTGGACGCCGTCTACATGGAGGCCGTCCAGGCGGCGACCGGGCAGGGCGGCTGGCCGATGACCGTGTTCCTGACCCCGGACGCCGAGCCCTTCTACTTCGGCACCTACTACCCGCCCGAGCCCCGGCACGGCATGCCGTCCTTCCGGCAGGTGCTCCAGGGCGTCCACCAGGCCTGGACGGACCGCCGGGGCGAGGTCACCGAGGTCGCGGAGAAGATCGTGCGCGAGCTCGCCGGGCGGGAGATCTCCTACGGCGACGGTCAGGCGCCGGGTCCGGCCGAGCTCGGCCAGGCGCTGCTCGGGCTGACCCGGGAGTACGACGCGCAGCGCGGCGGGTTCGGCGGGGCGCCGAAGTTCCCGCCGTCCATGGTGGTCGAGTTCCTGCTCCGCCACCACGCGCGCACCGGTGCGGAGGGCGCGCTGCAGATGGCGCGGGACACCTGTGAGCGGATGGCGCGCGGCGGGATCTACGACCAGCTGGGCGGCGGTTTCGCCCGCTACTCCGTGGACCGCGAGTGGGTGGTGCCGCACTTCGAGAAGATGCTGTACGACAACGCCCTGCTGTGCCGGGTCTACGCCCACCTGTGGCGTTCCACCGGGTCGGACCTCGCCCGCCGGGTGGCGCTGGAGACCGCCGACTTCATGGTGCGCGAACTGCGCACCGCGGAAGGCGGGTTCGCCTCCGCGCTGGACGCGGACAGTGACGACGGGACCGGGAAGCACGTCGAGGGCGCGTACTACGTGTGGACGCCCGCGCAGCTCGTCGAGGTCCTGGGGGAAGAGGACGCCGAGCTCGCCGCGCAGTACTTCGGCGTGACCGTGGAAGGCACCTTCGAGCACGGCACGTCCGTGCTGCAACTGCCGCAGCTGGGGGGCGCGTTCGACGCCGAGCGGATCCTCTCCGTGCGGGAGCGGCTGCTGGCTGCCCGTGCGGAGCGCCCCGCGCCCGGCCGGGACGACAAGGTGGTCGCCGCCTGGAACGGCCTGGCGATCGCCGCGCTCGCCGAGACCGGCGCCTACTTCGACCGCCCGGATCTGGTGGAGGCCGCGGTGGCCGCCGCCGACCTGCTGGTGCGGCTGCACCTCGACGAGCACGCCCGGCTCTTCCGCGTCAGCAGGGACGGCCGCGCGGGCGCGCACGCCGGGGTGCTGGAGGACTACGCCGACGTGGCGGAGGGTTTCCTCGCGCTGGCGTCCGTCACCGGGGAGGGCGTCTGGCTGGACTTCGCGGGGCTGCTGCTCGACCACGTCCTCACCCGCTTCACCGACGGCTCCGGTTCCCTCTACGACACCGCCGCCGACGCCGAGAAGCTGATCCGCCGCCCGCAGGATCCCACCGACAACGCCACCCCGTCCGGCTGGACCGCCGCCGCGGGCGCCCTGCTGTCCTACGCCGCCCACACCGGCTCCGAGCCGCACCGCACCGCCGCCGAGCACGCACTCGGCGTGGTGAAGGCGCTGGGGCCGCGCGTCCCGCGTTTCATCGGCTGGGGGCTGGCCGTCGCCGAGGCCCTGCTGGACGGGCCCCGGGAGGTCGCCGTCGTCGGTCCGGACCCGGCCGACGGTGCCGCCGCGGAGCTGCACCGCGTGGCGCTGCTGGGGACGGCGCCCGGTGCGGTGGTCGCCTTCGGCGCCGAGGGCGGTGACGAGTTCCCGCTGCTCGCCGGGCGGCCGCTGGTGAACGGGGAGCCGGCCGCGTACGTCTGCCGGAACTTCACCTGTGACGCGCCGACGACCGATCCGGAACGTCTGCGCACCGCCCTGAACGGCTGAAACGGCGGGAAGTGAAAGATGCGGGACGGGGCCGGAGGCGGGATGTCCGTCTCCGGTCGTCGTGGTGAGGAAACATGCTCTTCACGTAATCACCCTGTGAGCAGCACGGATTACCCCTAGCCTCTTCACCGTGCCGCGTCGGAGCGGGCACCCGGTCGGGTGCGCTGCCGCGGCCCGGGGGATTCAAGGATCTGGGGGGATCTTTTGCTGACGTCCGTCTTCATCGCCGCCGTTTCGCTGGCGTTGTTCTGGATGGCGGCGTTCACGCTGTGGTGGCAGATGCACGCCTGGCGCACGCCCGAGGTGCTCGCCTCGACCCGGTTCAGCCCGCCGGACGGGGACGAGCACGTGTCGTTCTCGCTGCTCGTGCCCGCGCGGCACGAGCAGGCGGTGCTGGACCACACCATCCAGCGGCTGCTGACCTCGTCCCACACCGATTTCGAGATCATCGTGATCGTCGGGCACGACGATCCGGAGACCACCGCCGTCGCCGAGCGGGCCGCCGCCCGGGATCCGCGCGTGCGGGTCGTCGTCGACACCCATGAGAGGAAGAACAAGCCGAAGGCGATGAACACGGCGCTGCCGTACTGCCGCGGCGACGTCGTCGGGGTCTTCGACGCCGAGGACCAGGTCCATCCCGAGCTGCTCGCCCACGTCGACCACGCCTTCCGCACCACCGGCGCCGACGTCGTCCAGGGCGGCGTCCAGCTGATCAACTTCCACTCCAGCTGGTACAGCCTGCGCAACTGCCTGGAGTACTTCTTCTGGTTCCGCTCCCGGCTGCATCTGCACGCGCAGAAAGGGTTCATCCCGCTCGGCGGCAACACCGTCTTCGTGCGCACGGACGTGCTGCGCGGGGCCGGCGGCTGGGACCCCGACTGCCTGGCCGAGGACTGCGACCTCGGCGTCCGGCTCTCCAGCGCCGGCCGGAAGGTCGTCGTCGCCTACGACTCCGACATGGTCACCCGGGAGGAGACCCCGGGCTCGCTGGTCTCCCTGCTCAAGCAGCGCACCCGCTGGAACCAGGGCTTCCTCCAGGTGTACCGGAAGAAGGACTGGAAGCAGCTGCCCACCTTCACCCAGCGGCTGCTGGCCCGCTACACCCTGATGACGCCGTTCCTCCAGGCCTTCACCGGTGTGATCATCCCGCTGAACGCGGCGATCGCGCTGCTGCTGGACGTGCCCGTCGGCATCGCCTTCGTGACCTTCCTGCCGGCCGTCACCGCGCTGGTCACCTTCGTCTTCGAGGTCGTCGGTCTGCACGACTTCGGCAAGCAGTACGGCCTGCGCGTCCGCTTCGTCCACTACGTGAAGCTGATCGTCGGCGGTCCCTTCTACCAGGTCCTCCTCGCCGGGGCCGCCGTCCGCGCCGTGTGGCGCGAGCAGCGCGGCCGCAACGACTGGGAGCTGACCAGCCATGTCGGCGCCCATCTCGCGCCGGCGGACCGAGAGGACGTTCCCGCGTGACCTCCACCCTTCCCGCGGCGGCCGGCACCCAGGTCCCCGCGCAGCGCCGCCCTGCCCACGACACCGTCCCGGCCCCCGGAGACGGCGCGCCGCCGGGCCGGCTGCGTTCCTCGCGTCCCGACCTCCTGCTGTGCGGCGCGCTCCTCCTCGCGATCATGGTCGTGCAGGGCTGGAACATCTCCGCCTACCCGGCCCTCAGCGACGACGAGGGCACCTACCTCGCCCAGGCCTGGGCCGTCCAGCAGGGCGAGGGCCTGGCCCACTACACGTACTGGTACGACCATCCGCCGCTCGGCTGGATCCAGATAGCCGTGCTGACCTGGATCCCCGCGCTGATCAGCCCCGAGTCGATGACCGTCGGCACCATGCGCGGCGTGATGCTGGTCGTCTCCGCCGTCTCCGCCGTCCTGGTCTACGTCATCGCCCGCCGCCTCGCCCTGCCCCGCTGGGCGGCCGGCCTCGCCATGGCCCTGTTCGGCCTCTCCCCGCTCTCGGTCGTCCTGCAGCGGGAGATCTTCCTCGACAACCTCGCGGTGATGTGGACGCTGCTGGCGTTCGCGCTGGCCGCCTCCCCGAGCCGGCACCTGTGGCACCACTTCGGCGCGGGCGTGGCCGCCGCGACGGCCGTGCTCACCAAGGAGACGATGCTCGTCGTCCTGCCCGCCCTGTTCGTCACCGCCTGGCGGCACAGCCACAAGGACACCCGCAAGTTCGCACTGACCGGCGCCGTCACGGCCTGCGCGCTCATCGGCTTCTCCTATCCGCTGTTCGCCCTGCTCAAGGGCGAGCTGCTGCCGGGCGACGGGCACGTCTCGCTGTGGGAGGGCGTCGAGTACCAGCTCACCCGCCCCGGCTCCGGCTTCATCCTCGACGAGGGTTCCGGCTCGTGGGGCGTCCTGCAGTCCTGGCTGTACTACGACCGTGTGCTGCCGCTCGGCGGTCTCGCCGGGGCGCTGCTCCTGCTGGCCACCTGGCGCTGGTCGGTCACCGCGCGCGCCCTGGCCGGACCGGCGCTGACGGTGGCGATCCTCGCCGCCCTCGCCCTGCGCCCCAACGGCTACCTGCCCGCGATGTACGTCATCCAGGCGCTGCCCTTCCTCGCGCTGGTGCTGGCCGGCGGCGCGGCGAGCGTCGCCCACGCGGTGCTGCGCAGGTGGCGCACGGAGGCCGAGAGCCGGGGCGTCACCCTGGGCCGCTACGTCCTCGCCGGCGTCCTGGTGCTGGCCGCCGGCGCCTATGTCGTACCGCGCTGGTACGACGGCGACCGGACCGCCGTCACCGCCGACGCCAACGCGCCCTACGAGGCGGCCGCGGACTGGCTGGCGAGCGAGGTGCCGGATCCGGAGGACACCCGCGTCCTGGTGGACGACGCGCTGTGGCTGGACCTGGTGCACGCCGGGTACGAGCCGGGGCTCGGTGTCATCTGGTTCTACAAGGCCGACCTCGACCCGGCCGTCACGAAGACGATGCCGGGCGGCTGGCGGGACATCGACTACGTGGTCGCCTCCCCGACGGTGCGGCGCGACGCGGTCGACCTGCCCAACGTCAAGGCGGCGATCGACCGTTCGGCGCCGGTCGCCGTCTTCGGCACCGGTCCGGACCGCATCGAGATCCGCCGTGTCCAGTCCGCCGGAGCCGCCCGATGAGCCACGAGTCCACCGTTCCCGGCGAACTGGGCGAGCGCGAACCGGCCGTCGGCGCCGCGGAGCTGGGGGAGCCGGCCGTGAGCGCCGTGGAGCTGCCCGAGCCGGGCGCCGTCACCATCGTCGTGCCGACCTTCAACGAGTCCGGGAACGTACGGCGGTTGCTGCGTCTGATCACCGAGTCGGTGCCCGCGCGGCTGCCCTGCGAGGTCGTCTTCGTGGACGACTCCACCGACGACACCCCGGACGTGATCCGCGCGGCGGCGCCCGACTGCCCCTTCCCGGTCACCGTCCTGCACCGCGACGAACCGTCGGGCGGGCTCGGCGGCGCGGTCGTCGAGGGCATGAAGGCGGCCGGGTCGGACTGGATCGTCGTCATGGACGGCGACTGCCAGCACCCGCCGTCCCTGGTCCCGGAGCTGGTCGCCACCGGTGAGCGGGCGAACGCCGGGCTCGTCGTCGCCTCCCGCTACACCGAGGGCGGCAGCCGCGCCGGCCTCGCGGGCGGCTACCGGATCGCCGTCTCCCGCGCGGCGACCTGGCTGACCAAGGCGCTCTTCCCGCGCCGGCTGCACGGCATCAGCGACCCGATGAGCGGTTTCTTCGCCATCCGCCGCGGCGAGGTCACCGCCGACGTGCTGA
This sequence comes from Streptomyces sp. NPDC006384, assembly GCF_042870695.1. NCBI lineage: Bacteria > Bacillati > Actinomycetota > Actinomycetes > Kitasatosporales > Streptomycetaceae > Streptomyces > Streptomyces sp. NPDC006384. Next base: position 400,093 of record NZ_JBIAHR010000002.1, on the reverse strand, counting down.
AGCCGCTCGGCTACAAGATCCTGCTGGAGCTGGCCGTCCGCAGCCGCCCGCGGACGGTCACCGAGGTGCCGTTCGTCTTCGAGGAGCGCTTCGCGGGGGAGTCCAAGTCCACGGCCCGGGAGGGGATGCGCTTCCTGCGCCACCTTGCCGGGCTGCGCACCGCCTCCCCGCTGGCCCGCATGGTCGTGTTCGGGCTGATCGGGCTGAGCGGCTTTGTACCGAACCTGGTCGCGCTGTGGGCCTTCACCGAGGCGGGGCTGCACTATCTGCCCGCGGAGATCGCCGCCAACCAGTTCGGCGTGGCCTGGAACTTCCTGCTCCTGGAGCGGGTGCTCTTCCGCGACCGGCGCCGGCACCGGCACTGGGCCGACCGGACCGCGCGGTTCGCGCTGATCGCCAACGCCGACCTGGTGCTGCGCATCCCGCTGATCGCCCTGCTGGTCGGGGAGTTCGGGCTGGCCGTGCTGCCGGCCACCGCGCTCGCCCTCGTCATCACCTTCGTCCTGCGCTTCGCGGGGACGGAGGCGCTCGTGTACCTCCCACGCCGACGCCGTACGGCCCGCACCGCAAGGAGTGACGCATGAGAAGAAGACCGGGGCGGAGGACCTCCGCCCTGCTGGCGGTGTCCGCCCTCACCGGCGGCCTCCTCCTCACCGCGCCGCAGCCCGCCTCCGCCGCCAACCTGATCAAGAACCCGGGCTTCGAGACCGCCGGCACCGGTGACATGCCGTACTGCTGGGAGAAGTCCGGCTGGGGCGACAACGACTTCACCTTCGAGACGGTCGCCGACGCGCACACCGGTGGCAAGGCCATGAAGGTGGAGCTGACCCGCCGCACCGACGGCGACCGCAAGGCCCTGATCACCGAGTCCGCCGAGTGCGCCCCGGTGGTGACGGAGGGCAGGCAGTACGACCTCGGCCTCTGGTACAAGACCACGACCCCGGACGCCTCCCTGACCCTCTTCCGGCACGACACCACCGCCGGCTGGCAGTACTGGACCGACCTCAAGACCCTGGAGATGGCGGCCGACTGGACCGAGGCGCGCGTCCGCACCCCCGAGGTCCCGGCCGGCACCGACCGCATCAGCTGGGGCGTCTCCGTCTACGGCACCGGCTCGGCGACCACCGACGACTACACGATGGAGCAGGTCGCCGTCCCGGTCCCGGACCCGGAGTGCACGGGCACCGCGAAGGAGTGCGCCGACGGCCGCTGGGACGTGCTGCCGGTGGAGAACCCGGTCCGCTCCATGCACTCGGTCGTGCTGCACAACGGCAAGGTGCTGCTGATCGCCGGGTCCGGCAACGACCCGGAGATGTTCGAGGCGGGCACCTTCACCTCGGCCGTCTACGACCCGCGGACCGGCGAGTACCGGACGATCCCGACGCCCGACGACATGTTCTGCGCCGGGCACGTGCAGCTCAAGGACGGCCGCGTCCTCGTCATGAGCGGCAACAAGGGCTACCCCTCGGCGGACGGCACCATCGGCTACCAGGGCTACAAGGACTCGTACGTCTTCGACCCGGAGACCGAGACCTACACGAAGACCAACGACATGAACGACGGCCACTGGTACCCGTCGGCGACCGTCCTCGGCAACGGCGACGTCATCTCCTTCGGCGGCCTGCGCGAGGACTCCACCGGCTCGGTGACGGCCGAACTGTGGTCGGACGAGCAGCAGAGATGGCTGCCGACCTGGCAGGTCAACCAGACCTGGTCGTACTGGGGCCTGTACCCGTCGATGATCCTCATGCAGGACGGCCGGCTCTTCTACTCCGGCAGCCACGTCTTCGGCAACAACATCCCCGGCACCGGCTCCGCCATCTACGACTACGACGCCAACACCGTCACCGAGGTCCCCGGCCTGCAGCGCAAGGACGAGCGGGACCAGTCGATGAGCGTCCTGCTGCCACCGGCGCAGGACCAGAAGGTGCTGACCATCGGCGGCGGCAACATCGACTCCAACCCGGACGCCAACCGCCTCACCGACATCATCGACCTCAAGCAGCCGAACCCCGCGTACGTCGCCGGGCCCCCGCTGCCGCAGGGCACCGTCGACCTCGGCGACGGCCCCGTCCCGCAGACCGGCGACCAGGGCAAGATGTACGTCTCCGCGGTGCTGCTGCCCGACGGCAAGGTGCTGGAGACCGGCGGCGCGCTGCACAACCGGGCCGACCCGGTCTTCGAGACGTCGCTCTTCGACCCGGCGACGGAGACCTTCGACCCGGTCGCCGTCGACCCCGAGGCCCGCGGCTACCACTCCTCGGCGTTCCTGCTGCCCGACGGCCGCGTGATGACCACCGGCGACAACCCGGGCAACGGCTCCTGGAACCACAGCGTGTCGGTCTACACCCCGCCCTATCTCCTCAAGGGCGAGCGTCCGGCGATCACCTCGGTCATCGACACCGAGTGGAACTACGGCGACACCCAGCGGATCACCGTCGACCGGCCCATCGCCAAGGCCGAGCTGATCCGCCCGGCCGCCGTCACCCACTCCTCGGACCCGAACCAGCGCTTCGTCGACCTGCCGCTGTCCGTCGACGGGAACAACGTCGACCTGAACGTCACCAGCAACCCCAACCTGGCCCCGCCCGGCTGGTACATGCTGTTCGCGGTCGACGCCAACGGCGTGCCGTCGGTGGCGGAATGGGTGCACCTCGACGGCCCGCAGGCGCTCAGCACCAAGGACGCCTCCGCGCACGTCCACTCCTTCGCCGACGCCCCGAAGGGCAAGGTGACCGGGCCGGGCAGGAAGCGGACCTCGCAGCCGGTCAGCCCCACCGTCTCCGGCTGCGACCGGCACTACGGCTCCGCCAACCTGTGCGTGCCGACCGCCTTCCCGGCCGAGGTGAAGGCGACGACGGCCGACCGGTGCACCTGGCTGAAGGAGCACGACTACGGCCCTCTGAAGGTCAACGGCAAGGACGACCCGCTGAAGCTGGACCGCGACCGCGACGGCGTCGCCTGCGGCAAGGGGGACGTGCGCGGAAAGCGCTGACGCTCCTGCCGTCCTGACGCCCCGACGGTTCCGCGGTCCTGACGGACCTAACGGTCCTGCCGGCACGCGGCGAGGGCGCGCTCCACGATGGCCTCGAGCTGCTCGTGGTGCGCGCCCTTCCAGTAGGCGCGCCCGCACGCGGTGCACTGCGCGAACACGTCGTACGAGCGCCGGGTGCCGCCTTCGAGCTGGTCCGCCACCTCCTCCTTGGTGGCCTGCCGCAGCAGGCCGTTGCAGGCGGTGCACCGGGTCCAGGGCCGCAGTTCGGGGCGGAAGCGGTCCAGGACGTCGTGGAGCTGTTCGTCGGGGCGGGTGCTGTAGACGTAGGCGCCGGCCCACAGTTCGCGGCGGCGCAGCAGGCCCCGGTCGCGGCTGAGCATGACCCGCTTCTCGGCCGCCGACAGCGCGGCCAGCGCCGGGTCGCCGAGGTCGGTCGCCTGGTAGGCCGTGTCCACGCCGAGCAGGCGCAGCCGGCGGGCGAGGGTGCCGAGGTGCACGTCGAGGAGGAAGCGCAGGGGCGCCCCCGGTACGTGCTGGGGGTGTTCGACGGCTTCCACGGTCACCGACTCGCCGCCCGCGGGGACGTGACCGGGCGTCACCTGTCTGCCGTCCACGAGGAGGGTGCCGACCTCGGTCAGCGGGACGCCGAGGGACTCGACGAGGTGGCCGAGGGTGGAGACGCCGTCGACGGCGGCGCGGGTGATGCCGGTGGTGCGGGCCCTGGGCACGAACAGGCGGAGTCCGGGGGCGAATTCGACGTGGATCTCGGGTCCGTTCACCCGGTCAGGATGCCACGGGGAGGGCGGGCGGTTCCGGGGAAGGAGCGACGGCCACGGGTGATGCGCCGTGGCCGGCGCTCCGCGTGCGGCGGGTGTCACCCGTGCTGGTACGCCACCAGGGAGATGCCGACGTAGTGCGCGATGAAGGCGGCCAGGGTGAAGGAGTGGAAGACCTCGTGGAAGCCGAACCAGCGCGGTGACGGGTTGGGGCGCTTGATGCCGTAGATCACGCCGCCCGCGCTGTAGAGGAGGCCGCCCACGATCACCAGGACCATGACGGCGACACCGCCGCTGCGCATGAAGTCGGGGAGGTAGAAGACGGCCGCCCAGCCCATGGCGAGGTAGCAGGGGGTGTAGAGCCAGCGCGGGGCGCCGACCCAGAAGACCCGGAAGGCGATGCCGGCCGCGGCGGCGGCCCAGATCCCCCACAGCAGCCACCGTCCCTGCTCGTTTGGGAGCAGCAGCATCGTGAGCGGGGTGTAGGTGCCCGCGATGATCAGGAAGATGTTGGCGTGGTCGAGCCGGCGCAGGACGCGGTCCATGCGCGGGCTCCAGTCGCCCCGGTGGTAGAGGGCGCTGACGCCGAACAGGAGGCAGGCGGTGAGGGCGTAGACACCGCAGGCGACGCGTCCTCTGGGCGAGTCGGCGAGGGCCGTGAGGACCAGGCCCGCGACGAGGACGGCCGGGAACATCCCGAGGTGCAGCCAGCCGCGCAGTTTGGGCTTGACCGGATGCGGGAGGGAGAGCGCGACGGGACCACGGGCCGCGGCCTGCGTGTCCCTGGGCGCGCCGGAGGCGGACGCAGTCATGGGCGCATCGTACCTACGGGACCGTAAGTTACGCATCAGTACGGACGTGTGACGGTGGAGGGCGGTCATCGTCTCACGGGGTGCCCCGCCCCGCATCTCCCATGCCTGCGCCCGATGCGCGGCCGTGCGGGCCGTGCGGTCCGAGGGTGTCCGGGTAAAGGAATCTTCAGGCGAATTCCACGTGTACGCAAAAAATCACGGGGACAACCGCTGGTACGTGGCGATCCTCACCCCGCTCAGGTGTGAGGCCCCCTGGACATATGGGCGCGCACATCGGATGATCAAATGAGTGCGGTCGGCACCGGATGAGCAGCGTGAGCTCCTCGCGTGACGCATCCGGGTCGCAGCCCCCACGGGGCCTCCAACACAAAACCCCTCATCTAGGAGCAATCGTGGCGCGCGACAACCTGGCATCCTCGGACATCCCCACCCGGCATCAGGAACTGATCTCGTGGGTGAACGAGATCGCCGAACTGACGCAGCCGGACAACGTGGTCTGGTGCGACGGATCCGAGGCCGAGTACGAGCGGCTGTGCGAGGAGCTCGTGGCGAAGGGCACCTTCAGGAAGCTCGACCCGGTCAAGCGCCCCAACTCCTACTACGCGGCCTCCGACCCCACCGACGTCGCCCGCGTCGAGGACCGCACCTTCATCTGCTCCGCCAAGGAGGAGGACGCCGGCCCCACCAACCACTGGAAGGACCCCGCCGAGATGCGGGAGATCTTCACCGGTGAACAGGGCCTGTTCCGCGGCTCCATGCGCGGCCGCACCATGTACGTCGTGCCCTTCTGCATGGGCCCCCTCGGCTCCCCGCTGTCCGCGCTCGGCGTCGAGATCACCGACTCCGCCTACGTCGCCGTCTCCATGCGCACCATGACCCGCATGGGACAGCCCGTCCTGGACGAGCTCGGCGACGACGGCTTCTTCGTCAAGGCCGTCCACACCCTCGGCGCCCCGCTGGCCGAGGGCCAGGAGGACGTCCCCTGGCCGTGCAACTCCACCAAGTACATCTCGCACTTCCCCGAGGACCGCGAGATCTGGTCCTACGGCTCCGGCTACGGCGGCAACGCCCTGCTCGGCAAGAAGTGCTACGCCCTGCGCATCGCCTCCGTCATGGCCCGCGACGAGGGCTGGCTCGCCGAGCACATGCTCGTGCTGAAGCTGACCCCGCCCACCGGCGAGCCCAAGTACGTCGCCGCCGCCTTCCCGTCGGCCTGCGGCAAGACCAACCTCGCCATGCTGGAACCCACCATCTCCGGCTGGACCGTGGAGACCATCGGCGACGACATCGCCTGGATGCGCTTCGGCGAGGACGGCCGCCTGTACGCCATCAACCCCGAGGCCGGCTTCTTCGGCGTCGCGCCCGGCACCGGCGAGCACACCAACGCCAACGCGATGAAGACCCTGTGGGGCAACTCCGTCTTCACCAACGTCGCCCTCACCGACGACAACGACGTGTGGTGGGAGGGCATGACCGAGGAGACCCCGGCCCACCTCACCGACTGGAAGGGCAACGACTGGACGCCCGAGTCCGGTACGCCCGCCGCGCACCCCAACGCCCGCTTCACCGTCCCCGCCGCGCAGTGCCCGATCATCGCGCCGGAGTGGGAGGACCCCAAGGGCGTCCCGATCTCCGCGATCCTCTTCGGCGGCCGCCGCGCCACCGCCGTACCGCTGGTCACCGAGTCCTTCGACTGGAACCACGGCGTCTTCCTCGGCGCCAACGTGGCCTCCGAGAAGACCGCCGCCGCCGAGGGCAAGGTCGGTGAGCTGCGCCGCGACCCCTTCGCCATGCTGCCGTTCTGCGGCTACAACATGGGCGACTACATGGGCCACTGGATCGACGTCGCCAAGGACAAGGACCAGTCCAAGCTGCCCAGGATCTACTACGTCAACTGGTTCCGCAAGGACGACGAGGGCAGGTTCGTCTGGCCCGGCTTCGGCGAGAACAGCCGCGTCCTGAAGTGGATCGTGGAGCGCCTGGAGGGCAAGGCGGACGGCGTCGAGACCCCGATCGGCGTCCTGCCGACCAAGGAGGCCCTGGACACCGACGGCCTCGACCTGCCCGAGTCCGACCTGGACTTCCTGCTCAGCGTCGACAAGGAGGTGTGGCGTGAGGAGGCGGCGCTCGTCCCCGAGCACCTCAACACCTTCGGCGACCACACGCCCGCCGAGCTGTGGGACCAGTACCACGCGCTGGTGAAGCGCCTGGGCTGATCCCCCTGGTTCCACGGCCGGTCCGACTAGCCCTGACCTGCGAAGTCGTCACGAAGGCCGGCCGTGAGGGGTCTTCCCACGCTCCCGTAGCTCGATGTCCCGGAGCACGGGGAGACCCCACCTCGGGCCGGGTCACCGCACAACGGCGTGCGGAGGACCCGGCCCTTCGGCGTTCCCAGGGGCAGGTGTCCGTGCGCGCGTAACCGATACGCACCCCTCTTCGTTCTTAGAGGCGTACTCCTAAGAGATACGTCTCTAAGAGCAGGGAGGTGCCATGGCCCGGCCCGCAGCACGCGGTTTACCGAGACCGCCGGACATGTTCGACCGGGAGTGGGAGTGGAGCGAGCTGACCGCCTTCGCGGCCAACGAAGGCGCGGGACCCCGGCTCGGGGTGGTGTCCGGCCGACGCAGGCAGGGCAAGAGTTTCCTGCTCCAGGCGCTGGCCGACGCCACTGACGGCTTCTACTACGCCGCGGTCGAGGCTTCGGCCGCCGAGTCCCTGCGCCTGCTGGGAGAGGCGGTCGCACGCTTCACCGGCGTCACCGTCCCGCCCAGGCCGGAGAGCTGGGACGAGGCACTGGACATGCTCTTCTCGCTCGCCGCGCACCGGCCGTTGCCCGTGGTGATCGACGAGTTCCCCTACCTGGTCCGGAACGCCCCCGCTCTTCCGTCCCAATTGCAGGCCGCCCTCGGGGTGCGATCCGAGCGCCACCGCGCGGAGCGTCCCCGGATTCTGCTGTGCGGCAGCGCGATGTCGTTCATGGGCGGGCTACTCTCCGGCGCCTCCCCGCTCTACGGCCGGGCAGGGCTCGACCTCGTGGTCCACTCACTCGGCTTCCGCCAGGCCGCCGAGTTCTGGGGCATCCAGGACCAGCGGCTGGCAGTCCTCGTCCACGCGATCGTCGGCGGCACCCCCGCGTACCGCCGGGAGTTCGTCGACGACGACGTACCCGACGGCCCCGACGACTTCGACGCCTGGGTCTGCCGGACCGTACTCAACCCCGCACGCCCGATCCACGGCGAGGCGCCCTACCTGCTGGCCGCCGAACCGGACTTGCGCAACCGCTCGCTGTACCATTCGGTCCTGGCCGCGGTCGCCGGCGGCAACCGCACCAGTGGCGGCATCGCGAGCGCGGTGGGCCGCAAGGCCACGGACATCTCACTGCCGCTGACCGTCCTGAGGAGCTGCGGCCTGCTGACCGCGGAGCCCGATGCCTTCCGTGCCAACCGCACCACCTACCACGTCGCGGAACCGCTGATCACCTTCCACCACGCCGTCGTACGCCCCGAGACGGCTCTGCTCAGCCGTCGCCGGGGAGCGGCCACGATGTGGAAGTACAGCAGGCCCACGTTCCTCAGCAAGGTCGTCGGTCCTCACTTCGAGCGACTGTGCCGGGAATGGGTCGAGTGGCACGCGGACCCCGCGACGTTCGGGGGCATGCCGATCCAGGTCGCCGCCGGGACCGTCGCCGACCCGGTCAGCCGGACCTCCCTCGAGGCCGATGTCGTCGTGCACGGAGCGATCGGTCAGGACCAGGGCATCCTGCTCTCCGTCGGCGAGGCCAAATGGCACAAGGTCATGGACCTCGGGCATCTCCAGCGGCTGCGCCGCATGCTGGACCTGCTGGAGTCGCGGGGCGTGGACACCAGCCACGCCAGACCCGCCTGCTACAGCGGCGCCGGCTTCGCCCCGGAACTGCGAGCCGCCGAGAAGCGGGGCGAGGTGATCCTCGTCGACCTGCAACGGCTGTACCACGGCTCCTGACCGTCAAGGGGGGCAGGGAGGGCAGGGCGGGCCGGCCGCATGGAGTGAAGAAGGGCGCCCGGTCCGCGCGTCGCTGCGGGTGCGCGCGGACCGGGGCCGTCAGGGGGAGCCCGGTGGGCTCAGCGGGACGCCAGCTCGCGCGGCTCCAGGGCCGCGGCGTGGGCGTCCATGCGCTCGGCGGCCAGGATCGCGGCCGCCGTGTCGGCGCGGGAGGCGGCGACCACGAGGGCGCGGCCCGCCAGGGTGTGCGCCCGGCGGTGCAGGGCCGCCAGGTACGGCTCGGACGGCGCGGCGGTCACCGGCATGCGGGCCGGCGCCTGTCCTCCCCGCAGCCGGGTGACCTGCTCGGCGAGCCGGCCGGCCGCGGTGTCCAGTTCTTCGGAGGGCGCCAGCGCGCGCAGCTCGTCCGTGGCGGCGAGCAGGGCGGCGAGGTGGCCCGCGAGCTGGATGTTCAGCTCCTCCTCACGGGACCGGTGGGGGAAGTCCGAGGGGCTGCCGGCCATCGTGCTGTGGACCGACTTGCCGCGGATCGGTTCGTACATGGGACGGCCTCCTGAACGCTTACAGGAAACCATCCTACATTGGAATCAATCTAAAGTTGAGCCGGTCGTAAAACAGTACTCCGTGTATGCGGGCGGTGACGGTCAGGGCTGGCCGTAGCCGTCCAGGAAGTTCCCGATCCGTCCCACCGCGTCCCGCAGGTCCGTGGCCGTCGGCAGGGTCACCACACGGAAGTGGTCGGGTTCGGGCCAGTTGAAGCCGGTGCCCTGGACGACCATGATCTTCTCCTGGCGCAGCAGGTCCAGGACCATCTGCCGGTCGTCCTTGATCCTGAAGACCTTGGGGTCGAGCCGCGGGAAGAGGTACAGCGCCCCCTTCGGCTTCACGCAGGTCACGCCCGGGATGCTGGTCAGCGCCTCGTGCGCCGCGTCCCGCTGCTCGCGCAGCCGCCCGCCGGGCAGCACCAGGTCCTTGATCGTCTGCCGTCCGCCGAGCGCGGCGACCACGCCGTGCTGGCCCGGCATGTTGGCGCACAGCCGCATGTTCGCCAGGATCGTCAGGCCCTCGATGTACGACTCGGCGTGCGCGCGCGGCCCCGACACCGACATCCAGCCGACCCGGTAGCCGGCCACCCGGTACGCCTTCGACATGCCGTTGAAGGTGAGGGTGAGCAGGTCGGGGGCGATCGCGGCGGTCGGGGTGTGCACCGCGTCGTCGTAGAGGATCTTGTCGTAGATCTCGTCGGAGCAGACCAGCAGGTTGTGCCGGCGCGCGATGTCGGTGAGGCCGCGCAGCACCTCCTCGTCGTACACCGCGCCCGTCGGGTTGTTCGGGTTGATGATCACGATCGCCTTGGTGCGGTCGGTGACCTTGCGCTCCACGTCGGCGAGGTCCGGCATCCAGTCGGACTGCTCGTCGCAGCGGTAGTGCACCGCGGTGCCGCCGGACAGGGAGACGGCCGCCGTCCACAGCGGGTAGTCCGGCGCCGGGACGAGGACCTCGTCACCGTCGTCCAGCAGCCCCTGCATCGCCATCACGATCAGCTCGGAGACGCCGTTGCCGATGAAGACGTGCTCGACGTCGGTCTCGATGCCGAGGGTCTGGTTGTGCATGACGACGGCCCGGCGCGCGGCCAGCAGGCCCTTCGCGTCGCCGTAGCCGTGGGCCGTGGAGACGTTGCGGAGGATGTCCTCGAGGATCTCGGGCGGGCACTCGAAGCCGAAGGCCGCCGGGTTGCCCGTGTTCAGCTTGAGGATGCGGTGGCCGGCCGCCTCCAGCCGCATCGCCTCCTCGAGCACCGGGCCCCGGATCTCGTAACAGACGTTGGCGAGCTTGGTCGACTGGATCACCTGCATGCCCGCGAGCTTACGGCCCGACGCCGCCCCGCGCGCCGTGTCGTCCGCCACGTGGGAGGCAGGGTTTGCCGGGATTTTCCCCGGCCGCCGGTGCGGTGACCGGGCCGACAGCCGGTGCGGTGACCGGACCGGCGGCCCGGTCGCTCAGCGCGGTGTCCGGCGTACCGACCGGCCCGCCAGGACGTCCGTGCGCCGGCCGTCCTCGATGACGAAGCGGCCGTCGACCAGCACGTACGGGATGCCCGTCGGAAGCCGGCGCGGCTCCTCGTACGTGCTGCCGGCCGCGACCGTCGCCGGGTCGAAGAGGACCAGGTCGGCCCGGTACCCCTCGCGGATCCTGCCCCGGTCCGGCAGCCGCAGCCGGGCCGCCGGGCGCCCGGTGAGGTGCGCCACGCACTCCTCCAGCGACAGCACGCCCAGCTCGCGGACGTAGCGGCCGAGGTAGTGCGGGAAGGTGCCGTAGGCGCGCGGGTGCGGCTTGCTGCCCTGGAGGATGCCGTCCGAGCCGCCGGTGTGGACGCGGTGGCGCATGATCGCGCGGACGTTCTCCTCGTGGCCGACGTGCTGGAGGATCGTCGGGGCCAGCCGGTCGGCGAGGAGGAGGCGGCGGGCGACCGTCCACGGGGTCTCGCCGCGCAGCCCGGCCGACTCCAGGACCGTACGGCCGACGTACTCGGCCAGGGCCGGGTCGTTCACGCCGGAGATCTCGATGGTCTCCCACTCCACGGGCACCCCGTGGCAGCCGTCGGAGCCGGTCACCTCCAGGTGGTGGCGGACGCGCTCGGCGGTGTCGTCGTCGGCGAGGCGCCGCAGGACCGCCTCCGGGCCGCCCTCGCTCGCCCAGCTCGGCAGCAGTGCCGCGAGGGTGGTGCAGCCGGGGGTGTAGGGGTAGGTGTCGAGGGTGATGTCGGCGCCGGCGGCCAGCGCGTCGTCCAGCAGGGTCAGCAGCTCGGGCGCGCGGCCCTTGTTCACGCCGAAGTTCATGGTGGCGTGGGCGAGATGGAGCGGGCAGCCGGCCTCGCGGGTCAGCTCCACCATCTCCTCGTACGCCTCGAGCGCCCCCGCCCCGTACGAGCGGTGGTGCGGGCAGTAGTAGCCGCCGTAGGAGGCCACCACCCGGCACAGCTCGGTCAGTTCGGCGTCCTTCGCGTACATGCCCGGCGTGTAGGTCAGCCCGGAAGACATGCCGACCGCGCCCTGCTCCATGCCCTCGGCGACCAGCCGGCGCATGTGCTCGAGCTCGGCGTCGGTCGCCTCCCGGTCCTCCCAGCCGACGGCGAGGGCGCGGACCGTGCCCTGCGGGATCAGATAGGCGGCGTTGACGGCGATGCCGCGGTCGAGGCGGTCCAGGTACTCGCCGACCGACCGCCAGTCGAAGTCGACGTCGTCGCCGGGGCCGTTCCACCCGGCGATGGCGCGGCGCACCTCGCCGAGGGTGCGGTCGTCGACCGGGGCGTACGACAGCCCGTCCTGGCCGAGGACCTCCAGGGTGACGCCCTGGGCGGCCTTGGCGCTGTGGTCGGGGTCGCGCAGCAGGGCCAGGTCGCTGTGGGCGTGCATGTCGATGAAGCCGGGGGCCAGGACCAGGCCCTCGGCGTCCAGTTCCCGGCGTGCCCTCGGGCGCTGGCAGCCGGCGGCCGCCGCCTCCTTGACGATCGAGACGATCCGGCCGCCGTCGACGACCACGTCGGCGCGGTACGAGGGCTCGCCGGTGCCGTCGGCGACCTCGGCGTCCCGGATGACCAGCTCTTCCACCGGGGCCTCCTCCCAGAGGATCAGAAGAACGTGCGGATGCAGTCGACGACGGTCCCGTCGGCCTCGGCGACCGGGACGAGCTGCCACTTGTCGAAGGACGTGCAGGGGTGGGACAGGCCCATGCCGACCCAGTCGCCGACCTCCAGGTCCGCCCCGGGGGCGGTGGTCAGCCAGGCGTGCTGGTCGGACAGGCCGGTCACCTCGATGCCGGTCGCCGGGCGCTCCGGGCCGCCGTCCGCGGGGCGCACGACCTGGGCGAAGGGCAGGTGGAGGTCGTAGGCGGCGTCCCGCTTGCCCGCGTTGGTGAACGCCTGCGCGGGGGAGGGGCGGGAGACGACCTGGGACCACAGCCGGAAGGCGGGCTCCAGGGCGCCCTCCTCGGGGACCCGGTTGAAGGGGGTCAGCTCGCGGTAGTGCCCGTCGTCGTGGGAGACGTAGGCGCCCGAGCGCAGCAGCTTCAGCACCGGCAGGGAGAGCTCCGGGATCTCGGCGAACACGTCGGCGACCGCGTCGAACCAGGCGCTGCCGCCCGCGCTCACCACGATCTCCTCCAGCCCGTCGAACCGCCCTGCCTCGTCGAAGTCGACGGCGAGCGCGACCAGCCGCCGCAGCCAGGCACGCACCCGCTCCGGGTCGGCGTCCGGCACCTCGCCCTCGTACCCGGCGACACCGGCCGGCCGCAGCGTCGGCGCGGCGGCCACCGCGTCGGCGACCGCCGCGCACTCCGCCTCCGTGCGCACGCCGGTCCGGGCGCCCTCGCCGGCGGCCAGCTCCACCACGACGTCCACCGGGCGGGAGGCGCCCGCCTCCGTCAGCGCCGCGTCCATCAGCTCGACCCCGCGCACGGAGTCGACGTAGCAGACGAAGCGGAAGTCCGGGTCGGCGTCCAGCTCGGAGGAGATCCAGCGGAGGGCGGCGGCGTCGACCAGCTCGTTGGCCAGGAAGATCCGCTGGACGCCGAAGGCGCGGGCCACCCGTACCTGGTGCGGCACGGCGAGGGTGATGCCCCAGGCGCCGTGCGCGATCTGGCGGTGGAAGAGCTGCGGGGCCATGGAGGTCTTGCCGTGCGGCGCGAAGGCGAGGCCGTGCCGGGCGGCGTACGTCTCCATCAGCTTCAGGTTGTGCTCCAGGCGCTCGGCGGACAGGGCGAGCACGGGGGTGGTGAAGCCGCCGGTGAAGAGGTTGCGGCGCTGGGCGGCCAGCTCGGCGACGGTCAGGCCGTACGCGTCCGGCGGGAGGCCCTTGAAGCGGTGGTCGACGTGCTCCTCGGCCAGACGGGCGAGGGCTTCGGTGCCGGTGCCGGTACCGGCACCGGTGCCGGGGGCGAGGGCCATGGAGCCTCCCTGGGATGGGGTGTTGCATTCTCTGCAACGATCGTTGCGTATATCGCTCTCTGCTGTCTAACATCTCGGCCGACGCGGGGTCAACGGTGCCCCCGCCCGCGACAGCGCAAGGAGCCCCACCATCGTGACCGCCACCGGACCCAGCAGCACCGCCTCCGACGCCGTGGAAGTGGTGGACGTGGTGGACGTGGTCGCGCTCGGCGAGTCCATGGTCACCTTCCTCCCCTCCCGCCCCGGCCGCCTCGCCGACGTCCCCTCCTTCGACCGCGCCATCGGCGGCGCCGAGTCCAACGTCGCCTGCGTGCTGGCCGCCGCCGGACACACCGCCCGCTGGGTCGGCGCGGTCGGCGCGGACGGCTTCGGCGACCACCTGATCGAGGCCATCGGCTCCTACGGTGTCGACGTCCGTGCCGTCCGCCGCGACCCCGCCCGCCCCACCGGCGTCTACTTCCGCACCGCCGGCGACCGCGCCACCGACGCCCACGAGGTGGCGTACTACCGGGCCGGATCGGCGGCCTCCGCGATGTCGCCCGCCACCGTGGACCTCGACGCGGTCCACGCCGGCCGCGTCCTGCACCTGTCCGGCATCACCGCCGCGCTCTCCGCCGACTGCCTGGACCTGATGCGCGCCCTGACCGCCCGCCGCCCCGGCCGCCCCCTGCTCTCCTTCGACGTCAACCACCGCCCGGGCCTGTGGCGCGACGCCGCGAACGGCCCCGAGGTGCTCCTCGAACTGGCCCGGGGCGCCGACATCGTCTTCGTCGGCGACGACGAGGCACGGGACGCCTGGGGCCTGCACGGTGCCCGGGCCGTGCGGGACGCGCTGCCCGAGCCCGGACTCGTGGTGGTCAAGCAGGGCCGGGGCGGCGCGGTCGCCCTCGGCCGGTCCACCGCCGAGGGCGAGGACGCCGACGGCACCGCCGTCTTCGTGCCCGCCCTCACCGTCGACGTCGTCGCCGCCGTCGGCGCGGGCGACGCCTTCGCCGCCGGATTCCTCTCCGCCACCCTGCGCGGGCTGCCCGTGCGCGAGAGCCTGCGCCACGGCCACCTCATGGCCGCCGCCGCCCTCACCGTCCCCGGCGACCTCGCCGCACCCCCGGCACGCGCACACGCCGACCGCCTCGCCGCCCTCGACGACGACGCGTGGGGGAGACTGCGACTCGGCCCCGGCTGGACACAGGCCGGCGCGAGGGCCGAGGAGGAGGTACGCACACCATGAGCCAGACCGTCGACCGCGCGCTCAGCATCCTGCCGCTGCTCGCCGAGGGCCCCGCCGACCTCGGCCGGGTCGCCGACCGCCTCGGCGTCCACAAGTCCACGGCCCTGCGCCTGCTGCGCACCCTCCACGAACACGGCTTCGTCTACCGCCAGTCCGACCAGCGCTACCGCCTCGGCGCCCGCCTCATCGCCCTCGCCCAGGAGGCGATGGAGAACCTGGACGTCCGCGAGATCGCCCACCCCCACCTCGTACGCCTCAACGAGCAGACCGGACACACCGTCCACCTCGCCGTCCACGAGGACGACGAGGTCCTCTACATCGACAAGGTCGACAGCCGCTACCCGGTCCGCATGTACTCCCGGATCGGCAAGCCCGTCGCCCTCACCGTCGCGGCCGTGGCCAAACTGCTGCTCGCCGACCTCCCCGAGCACGAGCGCCGCGCCGTCGCGGAGAAGCTCGACTACCCCCTCTACACGTCCCGTTCGACACCGAACGCCGAAGCCTTCCTCGCGGAGCTGGCGAAGGTGCGCGAACAGGGCTGGGCCACCGACCTCGGCGGCCACGAGGAGTCCATCAACTGCGTCGCCGCGCCCGTGAGGGGCGCCGACGGCCGGGTGGTCGCCGCGATGTCGGTCTCCGCACCGAACGTCGTGGTCACCGCCGACGAACTCCTCACCCTGCTCCCGCTCGTGCGCCGCACCGCGGACGCCATCAGCGGCGAGTACTCCGGCAGGACCCCAGTCAAGGAAGTCACCCCATGACCGACAAGATCGCTCTCACCCCCGCCACCCACACCGTCCCCCCGGCGAAGTTCAGCCACGGCGTCAGGAAGGGCAACATCCTCCAGGTCGCCGGCCAGGTCGGCTTCCTCCCCCACGAGGACGGCAAGGCCCCCACCCCGGCCGGCCCCACCCTGCGCGAGCAGACCCTCCAGACCCTCGCCAACGTCAAGGCGATCCTGGAGGAGGGCGGCGCGAGCTGGGACGACGTGATGATGATCCGCGTCTACCTCACCGACGTCGACCACTTCGCCGAGATGAACGAGATCTACAACCGGTACTTCGAGGAGCAGGGCCTCACCCAGCCGCCCGCCGCGCGCACCACCGTCTACGTCGGTCTGCCCGCCGGACTCCTCATCGAGATCGACGCCCTGGCCGTCCTCGGCTGACCGGGCCTCCCACCCCGCCTGTCTGCGAACGGCACGGCGCCCACCACCCCCGGGGCGCCGTGCCGCGCTCCTCCCTGCCCGAAAGCTGTATGCGCCCACCCAGAGGACCCCCGGATGTCCCCTACGTCCCTCCAGTTCGCCGCCGCCGAGACCCCGCCCCACACCGGCGGTCTCCTCACCCTGATCGACGGCACGGCCGGCCTGCTGACCGTCGCCGCGATCGGCATCGCGCTCCTGCTCTTCCTGATCATCAAGGTGCGGCTGCAGCCCTTCGTCGCCCTGCTCGCCGTCTCCATAGCCGTCGGCCTGCTCGCCGGCCTCTCGGTCACCGAACTCTTCGGCACCGTCCAGAAGTCCGACGCCGTCTCCACCATCGAGTCCGGCATGGGCGGCATCCTCGGTCACGTCGCCATCATCATCGGCCTGGGCACCATGCTAGGCGCCATCCTCGAGGTCAGCGGCGGCGCCCAGGTCCTCGCCTCCCGCCTGCTGGGCCTGTTCGGCGAGAAGCGCGCCCCCCTCGCGATGGGCCTCACCGGCCTCATCTTCGGCATCCCCGTCTTCTTCGACGTCGGCATCTTCGTCCTCGCGCCGATCGTCTACGCCGCCGCCAGGCGCTCCGGCAAGTCGGTCCTCCTCTACTGCCTGCCGCTGCTGGCCGGCCTGTCGATGACCCACGCCTTCCTGCCGCCGCACCCCGGCCCGGTCGCCGCCGCCGGACTGCTGAAGGTCGACCTCGGCTGGGTCATCCTCATGGGCGTCGTCTGCGGCGTCCCGGCCGTCCTCGCCGCCTGGGCGTTCTCCGCCTGGATCGGCCGCCGCGTCTTCGTCCCCGTGCCGCAGGACATGGTCGAGGCCGCCGAGGAGGCCAGGCGGGCCGTCGTCGACGAACAGCGCGCCGCCGGCGCCGAACCGCGCGAGACCCCGGTCGCGCTCGGCACGGTCCTCGGCATCATCGGCACCCCGCTGGTCCTCATCCTCGCCGCGACCTTCTCCTCCATCGCCCTGGACCCCTCCACCACCCGCTCGGTGATCGAGTTCTTCGGCAACCCCTTCGTCGCCCTGACCATCGCCCTGTTCCTCGCCTACTACCTGCTCGGCATCCGGCGCGGCTGGTCCCGCAAGTCCCTGGAGACCGTCTCCACGGCCTCGCTGAAGCCGGTCGGCAACATCCTGCTGGTCGTCGGCGCCGGCGGTGTCTTCGGCGCCGTCCTCAAGGGCAGCGGCGTCGCCCAGGCCCTCTCCGACACCTTCCACGACGTCGGCCTGCCGGTGATCGTCCTGTCCTACCTGATCTCCCTGGTGCTGAGGGTCGCCCAGGGCTCGGCGACGGTCGCCATCGTGACGACGGCGGGCATCGTGGCACCGCTGCTCGCCGCGGGGGACCACTCCCAGGCGTTCACCGCCCTGGTCATCATGGCCATCTCGGCCGGCTCGATCTTCGCCTCGCACGTCAACGACGGCGGCTTCTGGATGGTCGCCAAGTACTTCGGCATCAGTGAGCGGGACACCCTCAGGACGTGGACCGTCCTGGAGAGCGTGCTGTCGCTCGCCGGCTTCGCGGTCGCCGCGGTGCTGAGCCTGTTCGTGTAGCCCCGCTCGTACGAGGCTGCCCGTACAGGCCCGTTCGGATGAAAGGGGTGCCCGTGTAGGCGTCCGATAACGATGACGGGGCTGGCTGTGCCCGGCACAGGAACGTCGACCATACTGCCCGCTGTGGAGCAGCGCATAGAGTCGAACAGCCAGCCCCTGCCGGGCGAGCCCTTGGTGAAGGGCGCCGGTTTCGACCCGGCCTTCGTCCCCGGGCTCACCCCGCCCCCTTCCGGAGAGCCGGAGGAGGTGACACCGGCGAAGGACGCCCCCGCGCCCCCGGCCGAGGAGGCGGCCTCCGAAGAGCCCGAGGCGCTGGAGGAACCCGAGACGGAGGAGGAACCCGAAGCGGCCCCCGACGGCCCGGTCTTCGAGGCCGCCGACCGCCGCGCCCGCATCGTCGCCGACCACAGGGGCGTACGGCTCGCCCTCGACGACCAGGCGTGCGAGTTCCGCTGGGACGAGATCGGCGCCGTCGAGACCGAGACCGCCCGCTTCGGCAAGCGGTACACCGTCACCGTCCACACCCCCGACCGCCGTTGGTACCCCATCGAGATCGAGGCGCCCGCCCGCAGCCGCTTCAAGGAGTGGGACGCCGCCCTGGACGAGGTCCTGGACGCCTACTTCGACGACGGCACGGCGGACGCCCCCGGCGCCACCGACGCCGACGCCGAGGGCACCGACGACGCGGAGGACAAGGCCGCGGCCACCGCCGAGTAAGCACAAGGCGTGAAGATCCCCGCACGCCCTCTTGCCCCGCCGTCCGCTTTCCGCTTCCTTGACTCCCATGGCGGACACCACCGGCAACACCAGGGACACCGGCGCACCCCACGGAGCCGGGGCCGGCCCGGCGCCCCGTAGGTCCAGTTGGCGCCTCATCGGCCCCGGCATCGTCGTCGCCGCGACCGGTGTGGGCGCCGGCGACCTCGTCGCCACCCTCATCGCGGGCAGCAACTTCGGCTACACCCTGCTGTGGGCCGCGGTCGTCGGCTGCCTGGTGAAGATCTCCCTCGCCGAGGCGTGCGGCCGCTGGCACCTGGCCACCGGCCGCACGCTCTTCGACGGCTGGGCGAGCCTCGGCCGCTGGACCACGTGGTTCTTCGCGGTCTACGTCGCCATCTGGGGCTTCGTCTACGGCGCGGCGGCGATGTCGTCCAGCGCCCTGCCCCTGCAGGCCCTGTTCCCGGACGTGATGGACCTCGAGTGGTGGGGCGTGGCCTGCGGCCTGGCCGGCCTGGTCTTCGTCTGGTTCAACAAGTACGCCGTCTTCGAGAAGGTCATGACGGTCCTGGTCGGCATCATGTTCGTGGTGACGGTCTACCTGGCGGTCCGGGTCACGCCCAACCTGGGCGACGCCTTCGCCGGCCTGCTGCCCGTCCTGCCCGACGAGGAGGACTCCGTCCTCAACACCCTCGGCCTGATCGGCGGCGTGGGCGGCACGATCACGCTGGCCGCGTACGGCTACTGGGTCAACGCCAAGGGCTGGACGGACACCGGCTGGATGAAGGTCATGCGCCTCGACAACCGCGTCGCCTACGCCACCACCGGCGTCTTCGTCATCGCGATGCTCCTCGTCGGCGCCGAACTGCTGCACTCGGCGAACATCGCCATCGCCGGCGGCGACAAGGGCCTGATCCAGCTCGGCGGCATCCTGGAGGACCGGTACGGCACCGCGACCGGCAAGCTCTTCCTGATCGGCTTCTTCGCCACCTCCTTCACCTCCCTGATCGGCGTCTGGCACGGCGTGAGCCTGATGGTCGCCGACTTCCTGGCCCGCCGGCGCGGTGAGCGGGAGGCCCGCGGCGACGAACTGGCCTCCGGCCGCCGCGAGCGTTCCTGGGCCTTCCGCGCCTACCTGCTCTGGCTGACCTTCCCGCCCATCGTCCTGCTCTTCCAGGGCCAGCCCTTCCGCCTGATCATCGTCTACGGCGTCCTGGGCGCCGCCTTCATGCCCTTCCTCGCCCTCACCCTGATCTGGCTCCTCAACTCCGCCCGCACGCCCCGCGAGTGGCGCAACGGCGCCCTGAGCAACGGCATGCTCGCCGCGGCCGGCCTGCTGTTCCTGGTGCTGTGCGTGAAACAGGTCTGGGACCAGCCGTGGTCGGAGTTCTTCTGAGCCCGGTGGACGGGGGCGCGGACGGGATCGCGGACGTGATCAGCGCACCCGCGCCCACTCCGGGCTGAGCGCGATCTCCTTCAGCTGCTCCACGCTCAGCGCGGGGACGTCACGGGTGGCGTCCTTGTCCTGGGCCTCGGAGTTGAAGGCGCTGACGACGACGCGCAGGCCGTCGGCCCGCATGGTGTCCGCGGTCCGCATCACGACGCCTTCGCCGCTCTTCTCGCCGGGCTTCTGCGAAGTGGTGACCAGGGTGCCGTCGGGAAGCTTCTCGGCGTCGCCGTAGAGCTCCTGGGTGACGCTCCGCATGTCGGGCTGCACGTTGACCTGGACGAGGCTGCGGCCCTTGCCGTCGTCGACGACGAGAGCGGCGTACCCCATGTCCTGGCCGCTCTTCGCCACGACGTCGACCCCCTCGGGCAGCAGCCTCCGGAGCGCCTCGGTGATGCCCGCCCCCGACGCCTCGGACGCCCGGCCCGCTTTCGCCGAACCCGGCGCGGTCTTCTTGCCCCCGGCCTTCCCGGCGGCCGCCTTCGGGTCCTCGGGGATCGCGTCGGCGACCCGGCGCCACACGTCGGCGGTCGCGATCTTCTGCAACTGCGCCAGGGTCAGCGGCGGCTGTTCCCGCGTGAGGGCGGCGCCCTTCTCCGCCGACGAGTTCCACGCGCCCGCGGTCACGTGCTGCCCCCGGGGCGTGACCAGCTGCGCGGACCACCACTTGGTGTCCACCCGCCGGTCGGGATACTCGTAGCCCTGGAACAGCTTGAGCACCGACCCGTCGGCCAGCCGGCTGGTGGTGCAGGCGTCGTACGCGCCGAGCGTCCTGTCCGGGCACGTGGTCATCTCACGGGCCGCCGGACTGCCCGGCTCCACCCGGCCGACCGAGACGTCGACGGCCCCCGCGCCCTTGCCGTCGTCGAACACGAGGTGGGCGCCCGGCGCCCCCATCGGTCCCGAGCCGTCTCCCACGCCCTGCCCCACGCCCCGCCCCGACTCCTGGCTGACCTCGCCCTCGGGCAGCAGTTCCTTCAGCGCCCGGACGAGGTCGTCGCCGGAGAAGGCGGGAGCGGACGACGGGCTCGCGGAGGTGGCGTTCGGCATGGCCGCCGCGGACCTGTGCCGCGTCCCGGCGGAGTCGTCCCCGCCCGGCAGGACCAGCGCCCCGCCGACCCCGACCAGGGCGATCCCGGCCGCCCCGCCGAGCACTCCGGCCCGCCGCCGCAGCCGCGCCCGGCGCCCACGGGCCTGCCCGCCGGCGGCCAGCGCGGCCCGGTCGGCGTCGAAACTGTCCCCGGTCTCCCGCAGGACGGCGGTCAGCCGGCCCTCGAAGGGATCCCGGTGCTCGTTCTCGGACATGGCGAACCACCCTTTCGGCAAGGTGAGATGAGGTGAGAAAGACGAAGGAACGGCGTCGGACCCGCTGTTCGCGCTGATCCCGCTGTTCCCGTGGGATCCCGCTGGTCCCGTCAGGGACTGGCGTACTCCGTGAGGTCCTCGCCCAGCAGCTCCCGCAGCCGCCCCAGCGCCCGCGAGCACCGCGTCCGCACGGCCGCCGAGCTGACGTTCAGCACGTCGGCCGTCTGCTCGACGGACCGGTCCTCCCAGTACCGCAGGACGATGACGGCCCGGTCCTTGGCGGGCAGCCGCGCCAGCGCGTCCAGCAGCGTCAGCCGCAGCGGCGCGTCCCCGTCGGCGGCACCCGCCAGGTCGGGGAACACGTCCGTCGCCCGCTCACCGCTGCTGCGCCGACGCCGGTGGGCGAGGAACGCCCGGGTGAGGACGGTCTGCGCGTACGCCGCGGGATTCTCCACCCGCGACACGCGCCCCCAGCGGACGTACAGCCGCCCGAGGGTCTCCTGCACGAGGTCCTCGGCCAGGTGCGTGTCCCCGGCGGTCAGCAGACACGCGGACCGGTACAGATGCCCCGCCCTCGCCCCCGCGAACTCGGCGTACTCGTCCGCCCGTCCCTGCCGCATACGCCGCGTCCCCCGCACTCGTCCGATGCCGTCTTCACCTCATCGATGCGGCGGGCCCGGGGAAATGTTTCATACGGACTTCACAGCAGGTGGTCGGCCTTGCCCGCCTTGATGTCGAGGATCATGCGCCGCAACGCGTCCCGGCTGTCGGTGAGGTAGACGCCCTCGTCCCCGGCTATGGCGATGTAGGCGTTGCCCTCGGCGTCGGTACCGAGGCGGAAACAGGCCGATCCCTCGGCGCAGAACGGTTCTTCCCAGGTGATGTCAGGCATGGAGGCTCCTCAGTACTGGGTGGCGATGTCCTGGATGAAGTCGTACGACTCTGTGGGCGGCAGAGCATGCCGCTCCATCCAGTCGAGCTGAGTTCGGTACTTGGACAACTGGGTCTCGTGGTGCAGGAATTCCGGCCCGTGCGCACTGTCGATCTGCACGGTGTCGAGTCGTGGCACCGGGCCCTCCAGATAGACGACGGTCTGTCCGGCGCCGGGGAAGGATCCTGCTGCGAACGGAAGCACTCTGATCGACACATGAGGGAGTTCGGAGAGGGCGAGCAGGTGTTCCAGTTGCTCCCGGGCCACCTTCTGCCCGCCGAACTGCATACGCAGGGCCGCCTCATGGATCACCCCGGTGTACTCGGTGGGGGAGTCCCCCTCCAGTACTCGCTGCCGCTCCAGGCGATGCGCGAGCCGCAGGGCGACTTCGTGCTCGGGCAACTGGGGCAGCGCGCTCTTGAAGACGGCCCGCGCGTGGTCCGTGGACTGGAGGAGCCCGGGCATGTGGATCAGGTGCACACTGCGCAGACGCACCGCGTGGTGCTCCAGTTCGGCGATGTCGAGCATCCCGGCCGGAAGGCTCCCCCGGTACTTCTCCCACCAGCCGCGCCCGCTGCTCCCGGCCATCTCCACCAGGGCGTCGACGTACGCCTCGTCGTCGCAGTCACAGTTGCAGGCCAGAGTGCGCAGCCGCTCCGGGCTGATGGCCCGTGTCCCCGCCTCGATGTTGGAGATCTTGCCCCGGTCCACACCGAGCAGTCCGGCGGCGAACTCGCCAGTCATGCCGGCGGCCGTGCGCATGCGCCGGATCTCCGCTCCCAGCCTCTTCTGCCGCTCCGTCGGTGATGTCCTCGCGCCCATGCTGCCCCTCCTCGACCTGCGTCACCCTATGAGGTGCTTGTGTTGCTGATTTCTAGGGCAACATAACCCCACCGTGCTCTACTTTCAGCAACGAGCAAGCTACCGACCGCAGTCGGAAGATGCATCGCGCAGCATGCCCGCGCGACGGAGCCACCGACTGCCGGCTCGACCGATCACCTCACCCGCGTCCTCGAAGGAGCCCCCGTGTCCGCAACCCGCTGCCCGAGCGCCCCGGTCTTCCCGGCGGACCCGACGCCGCCCGTCCCCGAGACGCTGGCGTACAGCTTCACGCTCCCCGCCGCCCTGGCGAGCCCCGCCCTGGCACGGGCGGCGTCACGCGAGATGCTGACGGCACACGGCCTGGACGACATGCTGGACCCGGCGCTGCAAGCGGTGGGCGAACTGACAGCCGTGGCGTGCCAGTTCACGGAATCGGAGAACTTCTACCTCGCCCTCCGCTACCGCTTCTCCGCGCTCCGGGTGATCGTCTACGACAGCCACCCGCGCCACACCAACCCCCGGCTCGCCACGGCCTGCGACACCCGCCGCCGCGCCGCCCTCCGCGTCCTGGCCTGCGTGTGCCGGGCCTGCGACGGGACGTGGGGCTTCGGCGAGGCGCGGGAACCGGGCGGCGGCACCCGCATGTGGGCGACGCTGCCGAGGACGAGCGCGGCGGCGTACGGGGCGCCTCGGGGCGGGTGACGTCGAAGTGGTGGCGGCCGAGCCCCGGGCCGTCGGCGGGATCGGGCTGCTCCGGCCTGTCCGGTCGAAGCGCGGGAAGAAACCGACGAGTTGTGGGGGGAGGCACGCTGTGCCGCGGGGAGCGTAAAAGCGTCGACAGTGCCTCTCGGCACCCGGCAGAGTGGTCGTCCGTGACGAGCAGCGAACTGTGGACCCGTGAGACCGCCGACCGTTACGACGCCGAGGAGGCCGAAGCGTCCTCGGCCGCCGTTCTCGGACCGACCCTCGCCTTCCTCGCCGAGCTCGCCGGGGACGGCCGGGCACTGGAGTTCGCCATCGGGACCGGACGGGTGGGCGTCCCGCTCCGGGAGCGCGGCGTGCCGGTGGTGGGCATCGAACTGTCCGAGCACATGGCGGCGGTGCTGCGGCGCAAGATCGACGAGGCGACGCTCCCGGTGGTCATCGGGGACATGGCCACCACCGTCGTCCCCGGTGGTTTCTCCCTGGTCTACCTCGTCTACAACACCATCACGAACCTGCTCACCCAGGACGAGCAGGTCGAGTGCTTCCGCAACGCCGCACGGCACCTGGAGCCCGGCGGCCGGTTCGTCATCGAGCTGGGTGTGCCGCCGCTGCGGTTCCTGCCGCCCGGCCAGGTCGCGGTGCCGTTCGACGTCTCCGAGCGGCATCTCGGCTTCGACACCTTCGACCTGGCCGAGCAGATCCTCGTCTCGCACCACTTCACCCGCGACGACGACGGCCGCTACCGCCGCGAGAACTCCCGGCACCGGTACGCCTGGCCGGCGGAGCTCGACCTGATGGCACGGATCGCCGGGCTCGAACTGGAACGCCGCGTCGCGGACTGGGACGGGACCCCGTTCACCCAGGACTCCACGAAGCACATCTCCGTGTGGCGCAAGCCGGCCTGAGACCGGCCACCGGGCTCAGGCCGCCAGGACCGTGATCATGACTACGGCAGGAGTGCGAAGGAGAAGGGCGCTTCGGGGCGGACGACGTTGAAGTGACGGCGGTCGAGGGTGGTGATGGCGGCCGCGACCAGCGCACCGGTGTCTCAGGTGATCACTCGGCTTCGCGTCCCATCTCCGCACGGAGGATATCGCCGGAACGGGCACCCAGACCGCCCTTGCCGCTGGACAGCGCGCCGACGAAGTCGGGCAGTGGCCACTCGCCCCCGCCGCCCCCGCCGTCCTCGGCGGGAGCGCTTTCCCGCACGAGGGCCAGTATCGGCGCGACCTGCGACTCCGGCAGCCGGTCGATCAGCTCGTGCAGCTCTTCACGCAAGGTGCTCATGACGCCAGGGTGGGGACAAGTCGCACAGCTCGGAGACCTGGCGAAGAGCGACTGAGCCCGGAGAGGCCCTGCACGCGCCGAGGCCCCTGCCCGCGGTCGGTCGCGGGCAGGGGCCTGGTGGGGGGCGGGGAGGGAAGAGGGAAGGGGCGGCCGAGGGCTAGGGCAGCGCGTGTACGTGCGCCCCCACCGCGTCGGACCAGGCGTTGCCGGCCGTTGCGTCCCAGTTGGTGGACCAGGTCATCGCACCGCGCAGGGTCGGGTAGGTCTTCGCCGGCTTGAAGGTGCCGCAGTTGGTGCCCTTGGTCAGGCAGTCGAGGGCGTTGTTGACGACGCTCGGGGCCACGTAGCCGCCGCCCGCGGCGCGGGGGGAGGCGGGCAGGCCGAGGCCGACCTGGGACGGGTCGAGGCCGCCCTCCAGCTGGATGCAGGCCAGGGCGGTGAGGAAGTCGACCGTGCCCTGGGAGTACACCTTGCCGTCGCAGCCCAGCATGGAACCGCTGTTGTAGTACTGCATGTTGACGACGGTGAGGATGTCCTTCACGTTCAGCGCCGTCCGGAAGTACGAACCGGACGTCGACTGCATGTCGATGGTCTGCGGCGCCATGGTGAGGATCATGTCCGGGCCGGCCTTCGCCGACAGGGCGCGCAGGGCCTGCGTCATGTAGGTCGGGTTGAGGCCGTTCTCCAGGTCGATGTCGACGCCGTCGAAGCCGTACTCCTGCATCAGGGCGTACACCGAGTTCGCGAAGTTGGTCGCGGAGGCGGAGTCGTTCACCGAGACGGTGCCCTTCTCGCCGCCGACCGAGATGATGACCTTCTTCCCGGCCGCCTGCTTGGCGCGGATGTCCGCCTTGAACTGGTCGACGGTGTAGCCCTTCAGCCCGGCGGTGTCGAGGTTGAAGGTCACCGCGCCCGGCGTGGCCGTGGCGTCCGCGAAGGACACCGCGATGATGTCGTACTGCGGGGAGACGTCCGAGAGCTTCTGGACGGTGGCCCCGTTGTCGAAGTTCTGCCAGTAGCCGGTGACGGCGTGCTTGGGCAGGTCGCCCCCGTTGCCGCCGCCCTCCGTCGTACGGGCCGTCACGGCCGCGGACCTGGCGGACTCGCCGGCCGCGTTCGTCGCCGTGACCTGGAAGGAGTACGAGGTCGAGGCCGCGAGGCCGGTCACGGTCGCCGAGGTCCCGGTCACGGCCGTCACCTTCGTGCCGTCGCGGTAGATGCTGTAGCCGGTGGCGCCGGCGACCGCGTTCCAGGCCAGCGAGACCGAGGAGGCGGTCGTACCGGAGACGCTCAGCCCCGCCGGGGCGGCCGGGACGGTCGGCTCGGGCTCCTGGTCGCCGCCGCCCCCGTCCGGCCCGTACACGGACACGTCGTCGACGTGGTACGCCGACTGCCCGTACCAGCCGTGCGTGTAGACCGACACGGAGGTCGTCGAGGAGCCCGTCGTGAAGGTCGTCGACAGCTGCTTCCAGGCGGACGCGTCCGGTGTCCAGGTCGACACGTCGGTCGTGCCGGTGCCGGTCACGCCCAGGTAGGCGTACCCGCCCTGCACCCACGCGCTCAGCTTGTACGTGGAGTCGGGCTTCACCTTGACCGTCTGCGCGCACCGGGCGTTGTCCTGCCCGCTCGGCGTCGCCCTGAGCGCGGCGGTGCCGGAGTGCGTGGGGGAGGTGACGGCCGTGCCGCTGTTCGAGGAGCAGCTCCAGCCGCTCAGGCCGGCCTCGAAACCGGCGTTCTTCGCGTTGTTGACGTCGGCGGCGGACGCCTGGCCGACGGCGGTGACGGTGAGCGCCAGGGCGGCGGCCACGGCACCGGCGGCGGTCCGCACCCGCATCCGTCGTCGACCGTGCCGTCTTTCTACGGGCTCCACTGGGGCCTCCGGTGGGGAGTGGGGAAGGGAGGAGGAGGAACGCACGTACCGGGACGGTGGCCACCGCTGACGCACCACGGTGGTTCAGACCAATTGAGGGTGTCAAGAGGTAGGTACAGACCAACTGGCCGCCTGGGTGCGGGTGATGGCGGAAGCCTCCTGCGTCTGTTCCCTCGGTGACGTGCTCGCGTTGCGGCCGGCAGAACGACGATGTGATCATCCTCGGCCGCTGCCTGCACTTCGACGAGGAGGACTTCGGTACCTGGTACACCGACATGGTCGACGCCCATCGCATTCTGACGACCGCCCCCGACAGCCCCTGGCTCGACATCCCCTTCCGGTGAGCAGCAGAGGGATGGATTGCTCAATCTGACCCGTTTTGGCGTCACTTGTGCCCCGTAAGTTCCTGTTGAGGTACAGAAACGCTGTTCTCCGGTCACACCCGCGTGGATACAGTGCTCACGTAGTCACGCAGTGAAGTCGTCCGGGTGGGTCGCGGGAGTGGCGGCCGGTCCAGGGGCAGGGGAGACGGGGAGCCGCGCGTGCCAACTGCGATTGCCGTGACCGGTGCCGGCCTGGCGCTGCCGCCGCAGGACGAACGGACCATGCCCGCGATCGTGCTCCAGGACGTCGACCGGCGTCCGCTGGAGCAGGTGCTGGGTGAGATGCAGGCGCTGGTCGAGCAGCACGGGCATGTGATCGTGGTGTCCCCGCAGGGCGTGTCCCCGGCGGCGGAGCGGCGGCTGCACACCGTGCGGTCCCTGCTGGAGAGCGACCGGATCGCCCTGTTCCGGCCGCCCCTGCCGCCGCTCGGGCTCGCGGTGCTGGCCCGCCAGTTACGTCAGCTGGCCTCCTGCGACCTCGGCCCCGGCGTCCTCGCCTCCGCGGGCCGGCTGCTCACCCACTACATCCACGCCGGCGCCCTGCTCGGCTCCGTCGCCCGCCTCGACCGCGTGCCCGTGGGCCTCAAGTCGCACGCCAAGTCGTGGATGCCCGGCAGCCAGTTCGGCGTCGTCGCGCATCCCGGGCCGCAGCTGGTGCGGATCGCCCCCGGCGCCGCCCTCACCGGGCCCGACTTCGGGACCTCCCTCGTCGTGGCCAAGGGGCAGCTCGCCCCCGACTGGATCACCGGCACCCTCGCCCCGTCCTGGAAGGTGCAGGGGGTGCGCGAGGTGCCGTTGCCGGCGGAGTCCCCGGAGTGGTGGGGGACCGGCAAGGTGACCGAGTTCTGCGCGTTCCTGCCCGACCTGTCGGTCCTCTACCAGCTCGTCACCTCCGTACGGCGCAGCGCCTGCCACTGGTGCGGCATCGAGGTCATCGGCGACCGCTGCGTGTTCTGCTCCGCGACACCGCCCGTTCACGACGAGCTCCCCGGCTCCCCGCCCGGCACGGGTAACCGTTCAGGTCCCGGCCCGGGACACCGGGCCGCCCGCCGAGAACTCACGAGAAACAGACGCGCGTTGACGGGGTAGGCCCGCCCCGTGCCGACCGCCCCGCCATCCGACCCGGCTCGACCGATTCCCCCAATGAGGTTGCACGGTTCATGAACTCCCGTCAGCGCCGCGGCATCATCCTGCTGATCCTGTCGGTCCTGTGCGCCCTCGGCGCCTTCGCCGGCGTGCTCTCCGTCGTCAACGACGTGAAGTCCAAGGTCGGCCCCGAGGTCACCGCGTACCGGGTGAAGAGCGACGTGGCGCCGTACACGGCGCTCGGCGCGGGCCAGTTCGAGAAGATCGAGATGCCCGAGCGCTGGCTGTCGGAGAACGCGGTCACCGACCTCTCCCGGATCCGCGGCAAGATCGCCGTGACGACGCTGAAGAAGGGCTCGCTGCTGCAGAGCGACATGATCGTCGACCAGCCCGCCCTCCAGCCCGGTCAGCAGGAGGTCGCCATCATGATCGACGCGGCGACCGGCGTCGCCGGCAAGATCACGCGGGGCGCCACGGTGAACGTCTACGCCACCTTCGAGGGCGAGCGGGAGGGCACCCCCGACCAGTCCAGGATCATCGTGACGAACGCCAAGGTCATCGACGTCGGCGAGCTCACCTCGCTGCAGCCCGGCGAGAAGAGCAAAGACCGCCGGGTCACCGAAGCGGTCCCCATCACCTTCGCCCTGTCCACCATCGACGCCCAGCGCATCACGTACGCCGAGTCGTTCGCCCAGCGGGTCCGCCTCGCGCTCGTGGCGCCGGGCGGGGACGCCGCGGTCCCGGACAAGGACCGTACGTACGAACTCGCGAAGGACAAGTGAGAGGCCCGCATGCCCACGAGGATCCTCCCGGCAGTCGGCGACGCGGACGCCGTACGGTCCGTCACGACCCTGCTCAGCCAGCTCCCCGACGCCGAACCGGTCGCTCCGGTGACCGACTCCACCCAGCTCGTGGACACCCTCGCCCGGCTGGCCGCCGAGTCGGTCGACGAGCTGCCCGAGGTCGTCGTGGTGCACGAGCGGATCGGCCCGGTCCCGGCCCTGGAGCTGATCCGCGAGGTCGCCCTGCGCTTCCCGGCCGTCGGGGTCATCCTCGTCACCTCCGACGCGAGCCCCGGCCTCTTCCAGGCCGCCATGGACTACGGCGCCCGCGGCCTGGTCGCCCTGCCGCTCAGTTACGAGGAACTCGCCAGCCGCGTCCAGGCGGTGGCCCAGTGGTCGACGGGCGTACGCCGGCACCTGGGCAGCGGCGGTGACGTGTTCACCGGCTCCGGCGGCACCGTCGTCACGGTCAGCGGCGCCAAGGGCGGCGTCGGCGCGACCCTGACCGCCGTGCAGCTGGCGCTGGCGGCACAGGCGTCGGGCCGTCCCACCGCCCTGGTCGACATGGACCTCCAGACCGGCGACGTCGCCTCCTACCTGGACGTCCAGTTCCGCCGGTCCGTGGCCGACCTGGCCGCCATCAACGACATCTCCCCGCGCGTCCTCGCCGACGCCGTCTTCCGCCACGACACCGGCCTCGCCCTGCTCCTCGCCCCCGGCGAGGGCGAACGCGGCGAGGAGGTCACCGACCGTGCCGCCCGCCAGATCGTCAGCGCCCTGCGCTCCCGCTACGAGGTCGTCGTCATCGACTGCGGCGCCCAGCTCGGCGGGGCCGGCGCGGCGGCCGTGGAGATGGCCGACACGGCACTGCTGGTCACCACCCCGGACGTGATCGCCGTGCGGGGCGCCAAGCGGGCGGTGCGGATGTGGGACCGGCTGCAGATCCGCAAGGCCGAGGAGACGACCGTCGTCGTCAACCGGCACACGCGGGCCACGGAGATCCAGCCCCCGCTGGTCCGCAGGATCACCGGCACGGCCGTCGCCGCCACCACCGTCCCCGCGGGCTTCAAGGAACTCCAGGGCGCCCTGGACGCCGGCCGCGTCCACGAACTCGACGGCAAGAGCGCGGTGAAGCAGGCCCTGTGGGCCCTCGCGGGCGAGCTGGGGCTGGTCAGGGCCACCGGGGGCGACCGCAGGGGCGGCCGGTTCCGCAGCGACCGGGGCTCGGCGAGCCTGCGGCGCCGGAAGGACGGTGGGGGATGAGGACGCACGGCTTACCCACCCCGCCCGCCCGGTTCCCGGGCCGCTACCGGGGCCGGTACGGCGACCGGCATCGGTACGACGACCGCGGCCAGGTCACCGTCGAGTTCCTCGGCATGACGCCGGCGATCATCGCCACGCTGGTGGTGCTGTGGCAGCTCGTCCTCGTGGGATACACGTACACGCTCGCGGGTAATGCTGCGGACGAGGCGGTACGGGCGGCGACGGCGGCCGGTCCGGGGGCGATGCAGGGCGCCTGTCAGGAAGCCGGCCGGGACAAGCTGCCGGGGGCCTGGGAGGGGGGCGCCGGAGTGGAGTGCGGCAGCGCGGGCGGGTACGTCACGGCCGACGTGCGGCTCGAGGTGCCCATCCTCTTCCCCGGCGTCGTCGGCTTCCCCTTCACCGTGCACGGGCACGCGGGGGCCGTCGAGGAGGAGGACGACTGACATGCCGTACTCCACCCGCGAACGTGCCCGCGCCCGCGAACGCGCCCGCATCCGCGGCCACGCGGGGGACCGGGGCCAGGTGGCCATCGAGTACCTCGGCTTCCTCCCGATCCTGATCATCGTCGCCCTGGCCGCCGTACAGCTCGGCCTGATCGCGTACACCGCCCAGCAGGCCGGCACCGCCGCCCGCGCCGGGGCGCGCGGCGCGTCCCTCCAGCGCAGCGCGCAGGAGGCGTGCACGACGGCGGTCAGCGACTGGCTGGCCGACGGGACCGACTGCGGGGCCGCCGAAGGGGGCGACGAGGTCACCGTCACCGCCACCGTCGACATCCCCTCCCTCGTCCCCGGCTGGGACTTCGGCCCCGCCCGGAAGACCGCCACGATGCCCCTCGACCACCGGGCGGGGGAGTGACGCGGTGACGACCGAGGAGCAAGGAGCACCGGACGCATGAGCCTGCGCGCACGCATCCACGCACCCGAGGAGCACGGCGGCCGCGGCGAGGACGGACACCTCGTCGCCTCCTACCGGGCCAAGCTCCTGGAGGAGATCGACCTCGCGGAGATGAGCTCGCTCGCCATGGCCGAGCGCCGGGCCCGGCTGGAACGCGTCCTCGGGCACATCATCAGCCGCGAGGGCCCGGTCCTGTCCACGGTCGAGCGCTCCCAGCTGATCCGCCGGGTCGTGGACGAGGCCCTCGGCCTCGGCATCCTCGAACCCCTGCTGGAGGACGCCTCCATCACGGAGATCATGGTCAACGGCCCCGACGCGATCTTCGTCGAGCGCGGCGGACGCGTCGAGCAGCTCCCGCTCCGCTTCGCCTCCGAGGACCAGCTCATGCAGACCATCGAGCGCATCGTCTCCACCGTCAACCGCCGTGTGGACGAGGCGAACCCGATGGTCGACGCCCGCCTGCCCTCCGGCGAGCGCGTCAACGTCATCATCCCGCCGCTCTCCCTGACCGGCGCCACCCTCACCATCCGCCGCTTCCCCCGTGCCTTCACCCTCCAGGAGCTGATCGGCCTCGGCTCGCTCGACGAGCACATGCTCTACCTGCTGGCCGGACTGGTGCAGGCCCGCTTCAACATCATCGTCTCGGGCGCCACCGGCACCGGCAAGACGACCCTCCTCAACGCCCTCTCCGGCCTCATCCCCGAGACCGAACGCATCATCACCATCGAGGACTCCGCCGAACTCCAGCTCCAGCAGGCCCACGTGATCCGCCTGGAGTCCCGCCCGCCCAACGTCGAGGGCAAGGGCCGCATCACCATCCGCGACCTCGTCCGCAACTCGTTGCGCATGCGCCCCGACCGCATCGTCGTCGGCGAGGTCCGCGGCGGCGAGTCCCTGGACATGCTCCAGGCCATGTCCACCGGCCACGACGGCTCCCTCGCCACCGTCCACGCCAACAGCGCCGAGGACGCCCTGATGCGGCTGCAGACCCTCGCGTCCATGTCGGACGTCGAGATCCCCTTCGCCGCCCTGCACGACCAGATCAACAGCTCCGTCGACGTCATCGTCCAGCTCACCCGCTTCGCCGACGGCGTCCGCCGCATCACCGAGATCGCCCTGCTGGCCAGCCACGGCGGCGAGCCCTACCGCCTGGCCACGGTCGCCCGCTTCCACGCCCAGCCGATGGCCGCCGACGGCCGCATCTACGGCGCCTTCGAGTACTACCCCCTCCCGCGCCGCGCCGCCGAACGCCTCTACATGGCGAGCCAGCCCGTCCCGCAGGCCTTCGGCGTGGCCGACACCGCAGACCAGCTCGCCACCCGAGAAGCCAGGTAGGACCGCCCGATGGAACTGCACACGCTCGTCACGCTCACCACCGGCATCACGCTGCTGACCTGCGTCCTGGCGGTCCTCGGCCTGCACTTCTACGCCGCCGGGAAGGCCCAGCGCGAGGCTCTGGTCGACCGGCTCTCCGCCGCCGGGCAGCTCCCGCCCGCCGGCCGCCGACGGTACTTCCCCACCCTCGACCGCCGCCTGCGCCGCACGAAGTTCGGCCGCAGACTCGAACTGCGCCTGGCCGCGACCGGCCTGGACATCACCCCCGGCGAGTTCTTCGCCTGCATGCTCGCCGCGGTCGCGGGCCTGTGGCTGACCGGCCAGGCCGCCCTCGCCCCCTTCTTCGGCCCGATCGCCGGAATGCTCGGCATCTGGGCGGCGATGCAGTTCCTCACCTGGCAACGCCAGAAACGCATCGAGAAGTTCATCAACCAGCTCCCCGAACTCGCCCGCATCCTCGCCAACGCCACCCAGGCCGGACTCGCCCTGCGCACCGCCATCGGCATGGCCGCCGAGGAACTGGAGGCCCCCGCGGGCGAGGAACTCGGCAAGGTCGCCGACCAGCTGGCCATCGGCGCCTCCCTGGACGACGCCCTCGACGAACTCGCCGAACGCCTCCCCTCCCGCGAACTCGTCGTCCTCGTCACCACCCTCGTCCTGTCCAACCGGGCGGGCGGCCAGGTCGTCAGCGCCCTGCGCAACCTCACCGAGACCCTCGAGGAACGCAAGGAGACCCGACGCGAGGTCCGCACCCAGCTCGCCCAGGTCAGCATGACCTCGTACGCCGTCCCCGTCCTCGGCGTCGGCTCGCTCTTCCTCATGAACGGCGTCAAGGACGGCGCCCTGGAACGCATGACCGGCTCCCCCGTCGGCCAGGGCGCGGTCGTCATCGCCTTCGCCCTCTACGCCGTCGGCTTCGTCCTCATCCGCCGCCTGTCCCGCATCGACGTCTGAGGAAGCCCGAGGAAGGAAGGAGGAAGAAGAAGACATGGCACTGCTGCTCGCACTGCTCATGGGCCTGGGCGTCTGGGGCGTCTTCGCCGGCGTCCGCATGTACCGCGCCGAGGCCAAACTCCCCGGCGACCTCGCCCTCGCCCTCGAGGTCGGCTCCACCCGCACCGGCGCCGTCGACTCCCTCGTCGACCGCATGGGCATGCGCTACGCCCCCGCCGTCCTGCGCCTCATGGGTCCGACGCTCGTCGCCAGGTACCGCCGCCGCATCGACCTCGCCGGCAACCCCGGCGGCCTCACCCTCGACCGCTACGCCGCCCGCCGCGCCGTCTACGGCTTCCTCGGCGCCGTCGGCTTCCTCGTCTTCCTCCTGCGCGGCCAGTACCTCGTCGCCCTGCTCCTGCTGGCCTTCGGCGCCTTCTGGACGGAGGTCGGCATCTGGTCCGCGATCCGCATCCGCAAGGACGTCATCGAACGCACGCTGCCCGACTTCCTCGACGTCCTCGCGGTCGTCGTCAGCGCCGGCCTCGGCTTCCGCCAGGCCCTGGACCGCGTCGCCATGCGCTACGAGGGCCCCTGGGCCGACGAACTCCGCATCACCCTGCGCCAGATGGACCTCGGCATGAGCCGCCGCCAGGCCTTCGCGGAACTGCGCCGGCGCAACGACTCCGAACAGGTGGCGATGTTCGTGACCGCACTCCAGCAGGGCGAGGAACTGGGCGCCCCCATCGTCGACACCCTGGTCTCCCTGGCCAAGGACATGCGCCGCACGGACGCCCAGAACGCCCGCCGCAAGGCCGCCCGCGCGGTCCCCAAGGCCACCATGATGATCACCACGTTCATGGTCCCGGCCACGATGATCCTCCTCGGCGCCGGCCTGATCCTGGGCTCCGGCACCGACTTCGGCACGATCACGGGGGAGTAGGCGGACATGCCGTACACCTGGCCGGGGGAGGAGGCGCTCATCCACCACAAGAGTGCGACTGCACACGCATCAATGCCGCCAACAGCCATTCGAACGGGGCCGAGTTGGCCCTCATCTCCACAAAACCTTTCGCACCTGCAATCAGTTGTGGGACAGTCGTTGTCCGGTACTCCCGACAGGCCGAGGTACGCATGACCAGACCCCACCGGCGCCGACCGCTCCGGGGCCACCACCAGGTGGCCGGACCTGGCACGCCCTCGACGGACCGACCCACAGCACACGTCCACCCTGAAGGGGAGAACCATGAACAACTGGCTTCACACCACCGCCGCGTACCTGCGCTCCCGCGCCGCCCGCAACGACAGGGGGCAGACGGCGGTGGAGTACCTGGGGATCATCGCGGTGGTCGTGGCCATCGTCCTGGCGATCACGGGGACGGACATTGGCAACACGATTTACAACGCGATCACCGCCAAGATCGACGAGGTCATCGGCTGAGCCGAGGCATCGGGTATACCGACGCAGGGCAGGCCTTCCCCATCTACATCACGGTGGTGGCGGGTCTGCTCTTCCTCGCGCTCGCGTACTTCGCGGTCGGTCAGGCTGCGGCGACCCGTAACGAGGCCCAGACGGCGGCGGACGCCGCAGCGCTCGCGGCGGCTCTGGAAACCCGCGACCGGCTCACGGACGAGTGGGTTGCGAACATCCAGGACCCGGAAACCTGGCAGGACATCTTCGAAGGGAACGCGCCGGTTCCCGATGGGTGTTGGCGCGCGCACGAACTGGCGGCACGCAATGACGCGAACGTGGAATGCCAGCCGGACGGCCCGCTGGGCTACACGGTCGTCGCCGAGACCAACGGGACGGTCGGGGACACGATTGTGCCGGGCACGGAGAACCTGAAGGCGACGGAACCCGCGACGGCCGTCATAGAAGCCCGTTGTTCGTTCGAGGAACCCGCCGAGGAAGAGGAAGCCGACGACGAGACCCTGCCCAAGCTGTCCTGCGACGACGGCGAGGAGTGGGATCTCGAGCCGGACGATCTTGCGAACCTGCCGAAGCCCGAGGACCTCTTCGACGTCCATCTCGCCGACTGACAAGCGAACGACGAATGATGAAGGAAGCGGAGTCATGAGTATTCGGTTCACGACGAAGGCCCCCAGAGGGATGGCCGCACTGACCGTTGCGGCGGTGCTGGCCCTCGGGGCGGCCGGCTGTGGTTCCGGAGGAGGCGATGACAAGAAGCCCCAGGCTTCGGCGACTGCCACGTCGGGAAACAAGTCGGAACCCAGCGCACAGCAGGGCACGAACGCCCCCATGGCCGAGCTCAAGGGGCAGAACGGTCTGGTTCTCAAAATCAACTCCGCAACCAGGGACACTGGAGGGTTCGTCACTGTGAGCGGGGAGATCAAGAACGATGGTGCAAAGGCGACACGCGTCCCGATCGAGACAAGAGGAGATGAGACGGAGGTCATTCGACACGGCGGCTCGCTCGGTGGAGCGGCCCTCGTGGATTCCGCCAGCAAGAAGCGGTACTACGTGCTGCGGGACACCGATGGTCGGCCCTTGACGACCACGAATATCCCGAGGATCGAACCGGGCGCGTCGGTTCCCGTCTTCATGCAGTTCCCGGCCCCGCCCACGAGCACCACGGAAGTCAGCTTCCAGTTGCCGACGTTCGCCAGCGCGACCATCTCCATTTCCGGGTGAGGCCCCCATGACCCCCACCCCCCGTCTCCCCCTGGCCCTCACCACCGCCACCCTCCTCCTCGCCACGAACCTCTACGGCGCCGCCACCGCACACGCCGATGACGACCCGCCCCGCCCCCCGGGCACCGAGGCCACCGCCTCCGCGCCCGTCGAGGTAGACGCCAACGACCCGGACCTGAAGCTGCCGGAAGGCGCCACGCTCGCGCAGGCCAAGGTGCTGGACATCAAGTCGGTCGTCGAGGACCAGAGCGGTGACGAGCGCCGCGAGGACACCAACACCAACGTCACCTTCGCGCTCCAGGCCGAGGTGCTGTTCGGCAAGGACAGCGCCAAGCTCGGCGGCGAGGCGAAGGCCCGTGTCACGGGGATCGCCGAGGAGATCAGGAAGCAGAACGCCGGCAAGATCCGCGTCTTCGGCTTCACCGACAACCTGGGTTCCTCCGCCCACGGCGACGTCCTGTCCAGGAAGCGCGCCAACGCCGTACAGGAACTCCTCGCCCAGACCCTGAACGACCCGGGCATCACCTACGAGGTCCGCGGCTACGGCGAGGACTACCCCATCGCCGACAACTCCACGGAGGCCGGCCGCAAGAAGAACCGCCGCGTCGAGGTCTCCTTCCCGCGCACGGAGCCCTGACGGACAGAACCTGAAACGGCGATGCCGTTGCGTGGGGCCCCGGGCAGGGGTGGCGGTTCGGGCCGTATGGGGCGGTTCGCTCACGTGTCCCGACTGCCGGTGTAGCCGGTCGCTCCGGTGCGGGGCAGGACCGCCCACATGCGGGTGCCGCCGCCCGGTTCGCGGGCGTCCCCGAAGCCCCAGTCGCCGCCGCACGCCCGGACCACGCGGGCCAGTACGCGCAGGCCCGCCCGGCGGCGGGCGTCGCAGGCGGCGGCGAGGCGGGGGTGGGCGTGGCGGGGATGGGTGTCGTGGAGGACCACGCGCAGGGCGCCGTCCCGGTAGCGCAGGGACACGTACACCTCCGCCGCGGGGGTGAAGGCGCAGGCACAGGCGGTGAGTTCGCTGACCGCCTGCACCGCCGCGTCGGTCATGCCGTCCAGGCCGTGGGTCCGAAGGACGGTGCGGGTGGCCGCGCGTACGACGGCCGGGCTGTGCGGGGAGGCGGGGAGGGTGAGGCCGTAAGCGAGGGTCTCCGGCGACGGGGGCGCCGGCGGTACGGCCGGGAGGGCCGGGACGTGGCAGGCGGTGGCGAGCAGGGGCATGGCGAACTCCCTCAGGGGATGCGGGTGTACTGGTCCGCCGCCCGGTGGCCTGTCTCCCTGACGCGCGACCGCCCCTCCCAGGGCAGGAGAGTACGGGCATGCACGCGCGATGCACTTCCGGAACGGCAGCAGTTCGTGTCTGACTCATCACGGAAGGTAGAACATGAAGGTGGCAAGATGCCACTCGCTCCCCGGTATTGCCACTCGTGTGGGTGGACCGGCACCGTGTCCAAGGGGCAGACTGGCGCCGCGACCACGGGAGGAAGTGACACATGCCGCCGAGGGCAACGCCCACCGAACGCCAGAAGCGACTGGGCGCGGAACTGCGGAAGATGCGCCTCGCGGCGGAGGTGTCCACGGACTACGCGGCAGGGTTGCTCGGCGTAGACCGGACGAAGATCTCCAACATCGAGGCGGGAGTTCGGGCCATCACCCCCGAACGTCTGCGCACCCTCGCCTGCAACTACGACTGCCGCGACGAGGCATACGTCGACGCTCTGGCCGATATGGCCGGTAACCGTACGCGCGGCTGGTGGGAGGTGTATCGCGGCCAACTTCCCGCAGGACTCCTGGACGTTGCAGAGCTGGAGTGGAACGCCAGGAAGGTGCGTGCCGGCCTGACCATGCACGTGCCGGGGCTCCTGCAGACCGACGCGTACGCCCGCACCCTCTTCCTCGCCGCGCTGCCTTCACTGTCACCGATGGAGGTCGAACTGCGCGTGGCTCTCCGCATGCAGCGGCAACAGGTGCTGTACCGCGAGGACCCGGTCGTGTACGTCGGGTATGTGCACGAGGCGGCCCTGCACGTCGAGTTCGGCGGCCCGAAGGTGATGCGGGCGCAGCTCAGCCACCTCTGCGAACTGTCCGAGAAGGAGAACATCGACGTGCGGGTGATTCCCTTCAAGGCGGGTGCCTTCCCCGGGGCGGGACAGGCGGTGATCTATGCGGAGGCCGTGGTCCCCCAACTCGACACGGTGGAACTCGACTCTGCCCATGGCCCCGAATTCCTGCACGGGAAGTCACAGCTGGACAAGTACCGGTCCCACTTGGACTGGATGGACACCGTCTCGCTCTCGTCGGTCGACTCGCGCGACTTCATCCACAGCATCGCCAGCCACTTCTGAGGAGTGCTTCATGACGCCCATCACTTGGGAAGATCCCTTCTGCGCCGAGGGCGCCAACTGTTTCCGCATAGGCACCGACGCCGACGGCAACGCCTACATCGCTGTGGCCGGGCAGGAGGACCACCCGCTCACCGACAGCCGGGAAGCGCTCCGCGCCCTCATCCGCGGCATCAAGGCGGGCGACGCGGATCACCTGCTGTAGAGCGCGCAGCACGTGTGGCGTTGGCCTGGTGGGTCACCTCGTGCGTCCGGCGGAGCGGACGCATCAAGCCGAGGACTGCCCCTTCGTCGACAACTCCACGAAGGTCGTCCGCAAGAACAACCACCGCGCCGAAGCACCCGATGGCGTCCCGCCGAGTGGTGTAGTCGATCACACTGACGGAATCCCCAGGTCATGGCCCGAATCGCTCTTGCTGGAGGTCCTGTTGAGGCTTGCCGGGCCGGGGATCAGTGGTGGTCGCACGACGGCTGGCTGCGGCACGTACCGGACGGCTCCAGGGCGGAAGCGATGGACCGTGTTCGGCTGCACCACAACCGGGGACACGGCCAAGCGGCCCGTTCCGGTGGGCTGGGGGTGTGGGTGCCTTCTTGAAAAACGTGAGCAGATGGCGGCCAAGTGTCATCTTGGCGCTCAGGTGAGCGCCCCGATGACAGTCGGAGAAGAAATGCTCACGTTTTTTTGGTGAGGTGGATGGTGTCCCGCCGAGTGGTGTAGCCGATCAAACTGACGGAATCCCCAGGTCATGGCCCGAATCGCTCTTGCTGGAGGTCCTGTTGAGGCTTGCCGGGCCGGGGATCAGTGGTGGTCGCACGACGGCTGGCTGCGGCACGTACCGGACGGCTCCAGGGCGGAAGCGATGGACCGTGTTCGGCTGCACCACAACCGGGGACGCGGCCAAGCACCCTTCCCCGCACCTCGTAGAAGCGACGGCACGGCGCAGTGCGACGAGGCTCCGCACATACTGCCGGGATTCCGGCCGGCGGTCTGTCCGGCGGCGCCGTCAGGGGGCGGGCGGCCGTGCCGGATCCAGGCCGGGGCGTCGCCGAGGTGCCGTGTTTCGGCCGTTGTCGACGTCTGGGCGGTCATCCGGCGCGGCACCTCCAGGAGGGCGAGGAAGACCGTTTCGGGCAGAAGTCACCCCTTCGTGCAGTGCGTGTGCGCTTCCTCGCCGCCGGGAGGGCGTGACGTGTGCCACAAGGGGCGCGTGACGTCGGCATGTGCGCCGGGGCGGCTCGGAGCAAAAGGGCAGTTCATGCCGGATGCACCCCCTCCGCCATGATCACGTAGAGCGCCCGTCGATCACCTCTGAGTGATTTTCGAC
This sequence comes from Streptomyces sp. NPDC006384, assembly GCF_042870695.1. NCBI lineage: Bacteria > Bacillati > Actinomycetota > Actinomycetes > Kitasatosporales > Streptomycetaceae > Streptomyces > Streptomyces sp. NPDC006384. The sequence goes on along the minus strand of NZ_JBIAHR010000002.1, from coordinate 360,515 downwards.
GCTGTTGGCATGCGTGTTCGGTCGAATCGAGGGGTTGAGTGGTGTCCAGCCACAGGCGGACCCCCGGCGTGGGAATCCGCCTCCACCCCTCAGCCCTCAATGAAGAGGACTCATGACCGAAGACGTGCGTGCCGAGGACGGCGGGAGTCCCGTCGCCGACGCCGAAGCGGTGCTCCCGCTGCCCCTGGAGTTCGAGGCCCTGTACGTGGCCACCCAGGAGGCGTTCCACGACTACGCGCTGTTCTATCTGGGGACCGACGAGGCCGCCGAGGAAGCTGTGCACCGGGCGTTCCTGGAGATCCTGAACCACTGGAACGCCCTGCTCGAGGAGAGCAACCTCCAGCTGCAGGCCTGGGCGATCCTGCGCCGGGTCGTCATATCGCAGGCGCTGAACGGCTTCCGCGAGAAGCTGACGCTGCTCCGCGGCGACATGGGCCTGTTCAAGGCCATGTGCAGCCTTCCGCCACGCCAGTTCGACGCCGTCGTGCTGCGGTACGTCCTCTCCTACGACACCAAGAGGATCAGCTGGTACATGGGTGTGTCGGCCAGCACCGTCGACTACCACTGCCGCAAGGCCAGGGAACGTCTGCAGCGGGCCGTCTCCACCCACCTGAAGAAGGAAGGAGACCGCTCGTGACCAGCGTGGAGGAACGCCTCGACGCGGCGGGCCGGGCACTGAAGAAGTCCCGGCGGCCCTTCGACGTCGGCGCCGGACTGCGCCGCCTGGCCAAGGACGCCGGCTACCTGCCGTCCACCCGCAGCGCGCCCCGCCGGAGCACCCCGCCCCCGGAGACCGGCGAACGCGGCGTGCCGCCGGGACCGAAAGCCCGCCACCAGCTGTCCGTCGTCGCCCGCTGGGTCCTCAACCGGCCCCAGGCCGCCGGCCACGCCGAACGCCTGGCGCAGGAGATCGGCGCCAACGGGCCCGCGGACCAGCGCCCCCCGCTCAAGGACATGGACGTCGAGGGCGCCCTGGTCTTCGCCTGCATGCTCTACCTGGCCGGACACCCCGAGAGCGCGTCCTTCTGGTGGCAGCTCGCCGCCGGCGCCGGAGATCGCGCCGCCGCGTACTGCCTGCACCTGCACCACCTCGAACTCGGCGAGCTGAAGGAGGCCGGCCACTGGCTCGGCCAGCTCCAGCAGGACGACGACGGCCCCGACGACGAGTTCCTGATGCTCCTGGCACACTTCGCGGGCTATGTACGGCGCCACTGCCCGGCCTCGTCGACGATGCAGCCCGGACTGACCCAGGAGGTCGCGCGTCTGGCGGCCCGGCAGGACGACGGCAGCGTCCCGGTGCTGCCCGAACGGAAACTCGCCGACCGTCTGCAGGACGCCAGCCGGCACTGAACCGCCCCCACCACGACGGAAGAGACGGAAGAGCCCGCCGCGCGGTCATCGGTTTGCGAGGCCACCGACCGTTCGACGGGCTCTCCCGGCCAAACGCCTCCCGAAAGAGCCGTTCCCATGAAGCGTAAGCCTCTCCTGCACCCGACCACCACGAACCGGCCGTCCCCCCGGCCGCCCGCCGGGGCGACCACCGCCTCCCGGCTGCGCCGATGGGCCCGGCGCCGACGCGGCGACGCGGCCGGTCACCTGCTGCGCGGCCTCTGCTACGGCATCGGCACCGGTGCGGCGGGCCTCGTCTTCTGGTGGCTGGAACAGCACCTGTAGCCCGGGCCGGCCCGGCACCTGTCCGCCGCCGGCATCCGGCACCCGGCAGCGGCCCGGTCGGCCCTGTTCAGCGGCGCCTGTCGACGACGGCACGGACGACGGCGGCGACCTCCTCGCGCTCGGTGGGCCGCGGGTCGACGGAGTTGTGGATGGAGAACCCCTCGACCAGCGCGTCCAGGGCCCGTGCGGTGAGCGGGTCGAAGTGCCTGGCCAGGGAATCCCGGCTGGCCTGCATCCAGGAGCGCATGACGGCGCGCACCTCGGGATTGCGGGTGGCGAAGGCGTAGAGCTCGTAGCTGAGCAGGAGGTTGCGGTCGGTCCCCCAGACCTTGCCGCAGATGATCTCGACGACCGCCTCCTCGGCCTCCTCGCGGGTCCGCGCGGCCTCCAGAAGGGCGCCGTAGCGTGTGGAGACGGTCTCCGCGAGCCGGGCGAAAGCGTCGGTCAGCAGGTGCTGCATGTCGTCGAAGTAGTAGGTGAGCGGCACGCCCGCCGCCTCCGCGATCTTGCGGTAGGTCACCTTGATGGCGCCGTGCTCCGCGATGACGTCGAGCGCGGCGTCGAGGATGCGTTCGCGGCGCCGGGGGTCGTTGGGGCCACGGGTGCTGCCTGTCATCGCCGTTGTCCGCCTTGTCTTCTCGGTCACCGACCCGGTGTGTACATTTGTCCATACTCGGTGGGTGACGCGGGACCGTCGCCCGCCCGTTCCTCATTGTCTCCAACGCCGGCGGAGCCCTTCCTTGACAGACCGTGCTGTACGCCGACGCCGCCGGGCGCTGTACCTCTTCTTCCTCCTCAACGGCATCGCCATGTCCTCGTGGATCACGCGCACCCCGGACGTCCGTGACCGTCTGGGCGTGTCCACGGGGCAGATGGGGCTGGTGCTGTTCGGTCTGTCCGTCGGCTCGATGGCCGGCATCCTCTGTTCCGGCCGTTTCGTGTCGCGGTTCGGGACCAGGCCCGTGACGGCGATCGCCACACTGTTCGTCGTCGCGAGCGTGGTCGTCGTGGGCGCGGGCAGCGCCCTCGGCTCCGCGCCCCTGGTCACCGCGGGGCTGTGCCTGTTCGGCGTGGGTGTCGGATCGGGCGAGGTGGCGATCAACGTGGACGGCGCCGACGTGGAACGGATCACCGGCACGGCGGTCCTGCCCACGCTGCACGGGTGCTTCAGCCTGGGCACCGTCATCGGCGGCCTGGCCGGCATGGCGGCCACCGCCGCGGCGTTCCCCGCCCACTGGCACCTCCTGGCGGTGGCCGCGGTGACGGCCGCGATCTTCGGGTACGCCATCGGCGCCGTCCCCGCCGGGACCGGGGTCCGTGCCGCGGCGCCCGCTCCGGACTCCACGCGGCCCGCGGGCCCGCGGGTGTGGAAGGACCGGCGGCTCCTGATGATCGGGGTCATCGTCCTGGCCATGGCTCTCGCCGAGGGCGCCGCCAACGACTGGCTGCCGCTGCTCATGGTCGACGGCCACGGCCTCGACGCCACCGCCGGCTCGCTCGTCTTCGTGGGGTTCGCCGCCGCGATGACCCTGGGACGCTTCGGCGGCACGTTCTTCCTCAACCGTCACAGCCGGGCGACCGTCGTGCGGGCCAGCGCGGTCTTCGGGGCCATCGGTCTGTGCCTGGTCATCTTCTCCGACAACGCCGTCGTGGCCGCGGCCGCCGTCCTGTTCTGGGGACTGGGCGCCTCCCTGGGCTTTCCGGTGGCCCTGTCGGCGGCGGGCGACTCGGGGCCCGACGAGACCGCCCGGGTCAGCCTCGTGGCGACGATCGGCTACATCGCGTTCCTGGTGGGGCCGCCCACCCTCGGCTTCCTGGGCGATCACTACGGACTGCGTCCGGCGATGCTCGTGGTCCTGGCGTTCGTCGCCACGGCCGTCCTCGCGGCCCCCGCCGCCGGTACCCGCGCACCCTCTCACCACCGAGCCGGAACCGGCGTCCCCGCCGAACTCGCCGTGGATCGGCCGGGGCGGCGCACCGAGGGACGACCGCGTGACCGGCGCCCGTCGGCGGCGGCCCGCGCACCGGGTCCGCCGGACGGGGAAGCACCGCGTTGCGGCGGCTCTACTTCCGGGTGACGTCGGTGCAGTGGAGGTCCTTGCCCGGCAGGCGACCGGTGGTCAGGAAGCCGACGGTGGCCTTGTCGGCGCAGACGGAGCCTTCGCCGTAGACGGTGTGCCCGCCGTTGTCGACGCCGACGAAGGCGGAGCCGCCGCCGAGGGACCTGTGCAGCCCGACGCCGCCTTCCCACGGGGTGGCGTTGTCCCGGCGGTTCTGCAGGATCAGGGTGTTGCGCGGGCCGCCCTTCACGACCTCGACGGTCGCCTCGGCCGGCTTGTCCCAGTAGGCGCACGCCCAGATGTTGGCGGGCATGCCCGCGGTGAGCGGCCACTTCCCGCGGTCGGCGGCGGTACGGGCGGCGTAGCCGTCGACGTCGCGCGGCCATTCGGCGTCGCCGCAGGTGAGAGCCATGAACATGGTGGCCTGGTTGTCCGCGGGGATGCCCGGGGACGTCGGTGCGCCGGCGAACACCTCCTTGAGAACCGCGGTGTCGGCGGCCGTGGTGCTGCCGTGGGACAGGTTGTCGGCGGCCTTCCAGAACCTGGCGAGCGCGGGAAGGGTGTCGTTGCGCAGAAGCAGGGCGTAGGTCATGTTCCGCAGCAGCGCCCCGTCCAGCGACACCGACGTGCCGGGAATCGCCGCGGGCGTGCGGTCGAGCAGGTCGGCGAGGGCGAGGTAGGTACGGGTCACCTGCGCGACGTCCGTACCCAGTCCGAGGGTGCCGGCCTGCGCCGCGGCGACGCGGGCGGCGTCGGGGAACCGGTCGGCCATGCCCTTGCCCCAGGTGTCCGCCACCTGGCCGGCCCACACCTTGGTGGGGTCGACGTTGCCCTCCAGGACCATCCGGTCGGTACGGTCCTGGAAGAGGGAGCGGTAGACGGCGCCGAGGTAGGTGCCGTAGGACTGGCCCCAGTAGGAGATCCTCCGCTCACCGAGCGCCTGGCGGATGCGGTCCATGTCGCGGGCGGTGGCGGCGGTGTTGTAGTGCCGCAGGTTCTCGCCCGCGGTGTCGGCGCACTGCTCGGCGACGGCCTCGGCGCGGGCCACGTTCTCGGTGATCGAGCCGTCCGCGGCGGGATAGGGGAAGAGCCCGGCCACGCCGGGGTCCTGCAGACCGCAGCTCTGCGGGGTGCTGTGCGCGACGCCGCGCGGGTCGAAACCGATCAGGTCGTAGCGGTCCAGCACGGACTTCGGCAGTGCGGACGCCATGGCTGAGGGCATGTCGAGACCGCCCAGGGCCGGCCCGCCGGGGTTCAGCAGCAGAACGCCGCGCCGCTTTCCGGGCTGTGCGGTGGACAGCCGGGAGACCGCCACGTCGATCTTCGTGCCGCCCGGGTCCCGGTGGTCGAGCGGCACCTCCAGCGTTCCGCAGGCCAGGCGGGGGTCACGGGTCTGTCCCTCGGCCGGGGCCGGGCACTTGGCCCAGGCGATCCCGGTGTCGCCCGCGGCCTCGCCGACGCTCCTGCCGGAGGCCTTGGCCGGTCGCGAACCCTCGGCGTCGGCGCCGCATGCGACCAGTGCGGTGCCTGCCAGCGTGGAAACCAGCAGGGTTACGGTGATCCTGCGGCTCCTGGGTAAACCCCGCCGAGCGGGACTGCGTGTCGTGGCCATGGTGGTGTCCTTGCCTACTGGGCTGGTCGGCCTTTCCGGCCGCTGTGTCGACGGTTCGAGTCAACAAGAGACCACCGGTGGCACGCGTCACCCCGGAGAGGACAAAAACAGGTAGCTCGCCCGGGGGACCCCGGGCCGGTCCCGAGTCTTCCCCCACCCCTTACGACCCGACGACAGCTCCGGCCGTTCCGCTCTCTCCCGCCCTCGGTACGGGAACGGTGCCGTCGCTCACCAGGCCCACGACCGCGTCCGCGTGTTCCCTGATCAGGTAGTCCATGGCGTGCTCGGTCGACGACTGGTACTCGAGCTGCTCACTGTAGAAGCGGAGCCGGTCCTGGGCGTCCTCGATGATCTCGCCCCAGGTACGCACCCAGATCCGGTAGCCCGGGTGCGTGACGGCACATCCGGGCAACCTGTCGGGCTGGTGGGTGAGTTGCCGGAGGTTGTCGTCCATGGCGTTGCCGACGAGCCAGAAGTCCCAGGTCACCTTGGGTTCCCTGAACCTGTCGTCGTCCATCACGGCTTGCGCGTAGCTGCTGATCTGCGAGAACTCGGTCATACCGAGGACGACGTTCGACCTCTTGAGTTCCACTACGAGATGGTGGCGCTCCCCCTTCCGCTGCCGGGCGGCGCGGGACAGCATCAGGTCGACGATCCCCCGGCTCCCGTCCTCCCTCAGCACAGGGTCCGGAGCCGGTGCGTCCCGGCCGAGGAGACGGCAGTGCTGCCTCAGCACCTCGTTCAGGCTGCGGTCACTGACGTGCAGCCCGTACTCCTCACCGAAGACCCAGCACTCGTTCTCCAGGATCCGGTGCAGTTCGGTGCGCTCCTTCACCCGGCCCTTGGCCACGGGATCGAAGACGAGGTGCTCCAGGGCCGACAGGAAATCGAGACGCCCGGTCGTCGCCGTCGACGCCTTGATCAGGGCGGACAGCGGCGTACGGTCCAGCAGACGGCTCAGTTCCGTCTGCTCCTGCTTGGAGAGCGCGAAGAGCTCCTCGGCGATGCGGAGCACTTCGCCCGGCTCATGGGTCAGGACGGAGCGCAGCAGCGCGAAGGACACTTTCTGAGCCCTCCTGCTCGCCGGCAGATGCCGGACGACCGCGGTCGCCACGGCGTCGAAGGTCTCGCGCTCCGCCCGCTCCTGATCGCTGCGGGGCTCACCCGTGTACGGGTAGAAGCCCTCCGCGCGCCAGGAGTCGACGAGCTCCTGACGCCGCTCGTCGGCACGGGAACGGAAGTGTGCGCGCATACGCTCCCGGGCGCCGGCCAGTACCTCGGCGGCGGGCCCTTCCGGCGTCCAGTCCGCAAAGGCGAGATCACCGGCCGGATCGTCCTCGAACCCGGCCCAGGAGAGGTACGCCGTGAAGTGGAAGCCCGGTGCCTGGATCTCCGGCTTCAGCTGTGCCAACGACATCTCCCGGCCGTCGCACAGGATCAGAGCCCGGGAAAAGGGGCGCGACCACTCGATGATCTTCAACTGGGCCGGCGGGTGACCACTTCCCGGCGGAGCCGCCACCTCGTACGTATCCACACGAACCTGCTCCGACGACGGATCCAACCGCATCCCGTCGTAGACGATGGAGATGTCCGGGTACGCCTCCAGGTGAAGCGCGAAGGCTGCGGTCAGCGCGGTACGGGCGGCGTCCTCGGTCAGCTTCTGGAGATCCTCACCGCCGAACGCCTCGAAGACTGTCCCTGTCGCATCGTTCGTCGGCTCGGGGTCACTGACGTCGAATTCGTCCATGGAGCTGCGGTCGGACTCGATGACAACACGGCGACGGCTCTCCTGTGCCCCGCTCACGCTGGTCCAGCGCACCTCACTGCCGAGCGCGAAGGCCCTCACCCGGCCTCGCCCGTTCTTTCCGTGCAGCACACGCTTCTTGATCTCACTGGCCTGCGCGCGCTTCTTCCAGGACGTACCGATCTGCGCGAAGTAGTCGCCGCACTTCTCCGCTGCGATACCGGTGCCGTCATCGATCACGGCGACTCGGTCGATGCCGCCGAAGTCGTTCCGCTCGAGTTCCACGGTGATGTGTTCGGCATCCGCGTCGAGAGAATTCCAGATCAGTTCCTCGACGGCCCCGACGGGATGACGCAGGCGTGCCAGTTCCTCGACGTGCCCCCGCCCTACGGTCAACCGAAGCTTCGTCATGAGGTCCAGCACCTTCCGCGTCATCGTCATCCACGGGTCACGAGGCGGAAGCCAGGCGCTTCCTCAGTCATCAACTCACATACCTGATATACGTCACTCGGCATTTCGACGCGCCTGCTCCGCCGGACGCACGAGGTGACCCACCAGGCCAACGCCACACGTGCTGCGCGCTCTACAGCAGGTGATCCGCGTCGCCCGCCTTGATGCCGCGGATGAGGGCGCGGAGCGCTTCCCGGCTGTCGGTGAGCGGGTGGTCCTCCTGCCCGGCCACGGCGATGTAGGCGTTGCCGTCGGCGTCGGTGCCGAGGCGGAAACAATTGTTTCCCTCGCCGCAGAACGGTTCTTCCCATGCGATGCCGGTCATCGGGGCTCCCTCGGAGTTCGCGGGCGACGCCGTGAACAAGGTCGCGTGAGGCTGCCGGGGCCAGCGCGGCGTTGTCCATCCAGTCCAGGCCAGTCCAGGCGGGAACGGTACTTGGCGAGTTGCGTCTCCGCACCGGTGAAGTCAGGACCATGTGCGGAGTCCAGTTGCACGGTGTCGGGTCCCGGTACTTCCCCGTCCGCGTACAGCGGCGCGTGCCCCGCGCCAGGGAGATCCCCGGCACCGATGGGGATGATGCGTACTTCGATGGCGGGCCGTTCCGGAAGTGCATCACGCGTGCCCGCCCGTGCTCTCCTGCCCTGGGAGGGGCGGTCGCGCGTAGGGGAGACAGGCCACCGGGCGGCGGACCAGCACACCCGCATCCCCGAGGGAGTCGCCATGCCCCTGCTCGCCGCCGCCTGCCACGTCCCGGCCCTCCCGGCCGTACCGCCTACCCCTCCCCCCGCACCTCCACCCGCATCCCCTTCCGCACTCCCCACCCCGCCATCGCCCCCGCCCCGGCCTCCAGCACATGCCGGGAGCGCAGGCGGGGCAGGCCCAGACGGCCCGGGGGCATGGTACGGACGGCGAGGACGGTGAGGCGGCGGTCCAGGTAGGCCACGTCGACGGGGAACCGCATGCGGAAGGTGTGGACGCTGCCGGCCGGCGTCAGCAGCATCGCCCCCTCCACCGCGTCCCGGCCCAACAGCCCCTTGGTACGCGCCCGGTAGGAGGCGGCGATCTCCAGCGGCACGGTGACTTCCGGCCCGCCGGACCCGCCCCCCACGACCAGCAGCCCCCGCCCGTCCCGCCAACGACGCAGCCCCATACCGACTCCCGCTCCCCTCGGCCCACCGCCCCGGCACACAACCCCCGGTGCACGGAGTGCCGTTGTCCGGCCTCCGCGGTCAAGGGTAGGAAGATCCCACGGCCACACCCGGCACCGCATGCCGTTCGTCGTTCGGCGTTCGCCGAATGCCGAATGCCGCCGAGAGACACCGAACTGCTTCGGGCGTGCGGCCTCGGCAGCCCCGGGCGGCGGTATCCCGGCAGGCCGGCAAACCACTTGCTTCGGCAATTTGTTCGCCTCTCTCCGCGGCTCCGTCCCGTGCCGGTGAATTATGTGCGATGCCCCCTCATCCCTTTGGCGCCGCCGCTACCCTCCACAGCCAAAGCAACCGTGACTGTGGTGATCGGTGCGTTCGCAAGGGGAAACAGTGACCGATATCGAAACCGTGCTCGGGCAGGTGGTCCCGGCAGTGGGTGCGGCCGTCGCGGTCTACGGAGCCGACGTGCTCCGCAGGGCCGAGGACGAGGCCGCCGGGGAGACTGTCCGGCTGGGCCGGCGGCTGCTCGGCAGGATCCTGGACCGGACCGTGCGCCGCGCGCCGATCGAGGAGGCGGTGACCGACCTGGCGGAGTCGCCCGACGAGGACGCGCTCGCCGTGCTGCGCGCGCAACTGCGGAAAGCCCTGAAGGACGACTCGTCCCTGCTGGCCGAGGTCGCCGCGCTGCTTCCGCCGGTACCCGACGTGCGGGCCGAGGGCAGGCGGGGCATCGCTGTCGGCGGGGACGTCAACGGGATCCTCTCCACCGGAGACGGCGCGACGATCGTCCAGGGACGATGAGCGGCGACACGGGGCAGCGCCCCGGCGACGCCCACCCCGCGCCGCCCGGCGAAGCACTCCCGCCCCTGCCCACCGCACCGTTCGGCGTGGGCCCCGACGAGGTGCTGGTGCGTCCGTCGGCTGCCGTGACGGTCGCGGGCAACGTCGAAGGCGTCGTCAGCACGGGCGACCACGCCACCATCGTGGTGGCGGACGGCAACAGGGCGCTCCGCGTGATCGAGACCAGCAGTCTGCTGGAGCGGCCCCTGCGGCCCCCCGCCCCCCTCCCGGAGCCGGCCCCGGAGAAACTGTTCGGCCGCGACGAAATCGTCGAGCGGGTCCTGGCGCAGCTCACCGAGCGACGTCACGTCCAGCTCTACGGCGAAGACGGCGTGGGCAAGAAGGCGATCGCCCGGGCCGTGCACCGGCACCTGGCAAGGCGCGGACAGCGCGGGCTCGTCCTGACCCCGCTCGTCGGCGAGACCGGGTCACTCCAGTCCCTCTACGCGCGCCTGGCCGAGGTGTTCCTCGGCGGTACCTTTTTGCGGGGCGTCGACGCGACCATGCTCTGCAACGCCCTCACCCCGGTGTCCGACGTCCACATCACCGTCTACGAGAGCACGCTGAGCCCGGCCGACACGGCCCAGTTGCTGGAGACCTTCCCGGGGTTCACGTTCCTGTTCACCTCCCCTTCCCCCACGTTGCCCGACAGCGATGCCGCGCACCATGTGCAACGGCTGTCCGACGAAGCGGCGACCGACCTCCTCGGCGCCGAAATCGGGCTGGACGGGAAACCGGAGGGGCTGCGCCGGCTGCAGTTCGAGCGCGTCCTCCAGCTCTCCGAGGGCATGCCCCAACGTCTGCGCATGTACGGCAAGTTCATCAAGGACTCCGACGCCTGGCGGACGCAGGTGAAGCGGGGGTCGCACGACCGCCCGCCGCCCGTCGACTCCGAGCAGCTCAGCCCGCTCGGCCAGGCTCAGGCACTGGCCGTCACCCTGAGCGAGCCGGCACGCCGCGCCCTGGTGGCCCTGGCGACCTTCGGTACGCCGCTGACCGCCGACTGGCTGGCACCGGTCACCGGAACCGCCGGTGCCCCGGAGGCGGTACGCGAACTCCGCGACCGGCGGCTGGTGACGTACCAGGACGACGCCGTCCGGATCACCCCCGACGCCGCGGCCGTGGTCCGCCGGCTGGAGGACTGGCCGCCCGCCGATCCGGTCACCGCGGCCGAGGGACTGATCGTGGAGCTCCGGCGACGTGACTCCGCACCACCGCTGCCCGACCTCCACCTGCTGCAGGCCGTCGCGGAGGCCCTGTGCGACGGCAAGCACTGGGCGACGGCGAGCCGCTTCGTCGGCGTCGCCGCACCTGTCGCCCTGACCGGCGGACGGGGCGAGGTGGCCCTGCGGCTCTACGCCCTGGGCGCGCTGGCCGCGGCGCGCGGAGGTCTCTCCAAGGAGCGGCGTGCCTATGAACGTGCCGAGGAGCAGACCCGCAACCTGCTCCGGGGTGACCGGGCCGCCGTGCTTGCCGCTCTGGCCGTCCTCGCCCCGCCCGGCGCACAGGCGGCCTCGGCCGGCGGCGTTCTGAGCAAGGCGTTCGCACAGGTCAAGAGCATCGTCGCCGCGGTCGGCACGAAGACCGCGGTGACCGTCACCGCCGTGGTCGTGGCGGCCGGGGTGACCACCGGCGTGGTGGTGGCGAACTCGGGCGACGACATGCCCGCCGGCTGCGCGGAGGCGTACCGGGCCAGCGAGGACGCCCGGAACCGTGAGGTACGCACCGCTCAGGACCTCGCGGCCACCCATCGGCAGACCGCATCGGATCTGGAAGCGGCGGCGGCGAAGGCGACAGACCCGGAGATCGCCTCAGGGCTGCGGACGCGGGCGGCCGAGCTGAACACCGAGGCCGACACCGCGCAACGCGAGGGGGACGGTGACCTGACGGACGTGCATCCCGATGTCATCGCGGCTCTCGACTCCTCGAAGGCCGTCCGGGCTCAGATCGGAACACTCCAGGCGATCATGCGGGTCTGCCCGAGCCAGGACTGACGGCCGGCAGCGGACACCTGCCCGCATGAATCCCGTCCGAACCACCCCGGCGCACAACCCCCGGCGCGCGAAATGCCGTTGTCCGGCCCCCGCGGTCGAGGGTAGGAAGATTCCATGACCGCACTCGGCGCCGTGTTCCGCCCCCAGCTCGCCCCCGAACGCCTGCGTGACGTGGCACGCGCCGCCGAGGAGGCGGGGCTGGAGGAACTGTGGCTGTGGGAGGACTGCTTCCTCGAGGGCGGCATCTCCACCGCGGCCGCCGCCCTCGCGTGGACCGAGCGGCTCCGGGTCGGCATCGGGCTGCTGCCCGTGCCCCTGCGGAACGTGGCCGTCACCGCGATGGAGGCCGCCTCGCTGCACCGCATGTTCCCGGGCCGCCCGGTCCTCGGCGTCGGGCACGGCGTGCAGGACTGGATGGGGCAGGTCGGGGCGCGCGCCGAGTCGCCGGTCACCCTGCTGCGGGAGCACCTGTTCGCCCTGCGGGCCCTGCTGCGCGGGGAGCGGGTGACGACCGAGGGGCGGTACGTCCGGCTGGACGACGTCGCCCTCGACTGGCCGCCCGCGCGGCCGGCCGAGGTGCTCGCCGGCGTCACCGGGCCCCGCTCGCTGCGGCTCGCGGGAGAGGCCGCCGACGGGACCGTCCTCACGGCGGTCAACACACCCGACGCGGTACGGCGGGCCCGTCTGCTCATCGACGAGGGACGGACGGCGGCCGGGCGGACGGAGCCGCACAGGGTGGTCGTGTACCTCCTCACCGCCACCGGGCCCGGCGCCGCCGGACGACTGCGTGCCGAACAGCTGGCCGAGGGGCTCGAACCGGCGCCCGACCTCGGTGTCGCGGGGGACGCCGACGCCGTCGCCGAGGCCGTCCGGCGGATGGCCGAGGCCGGCGCCGACACCGTCGTCCTCCAGCCCACGGGGGACGAGCCCGACCCCGAGGGCTTCGTACGGTTCGCCGCCCAGCAGGTCCGTCCCCTGGTGGACCGAGCCGCCGGCCGGCCCCGGTGACCTCCTCCCCACGCACCCCCGCACACGCACATCGATCGGACCGCCCCGCATGACACCCCCGGCCTCCCGCTCCTTCGACGACCTCGTGGCCGAAGGCGCCGCCGTCCCCACCGAGGGATGGGACTTCTCCTGGTTCGAGGGCCGGGCCACCGAGGCCCGGCCCTCCTGGGGCTACGCGCGCTCCATGGCCGGGCGGCTGGCCGGGGCCGGTGCCGTACTGGACGTGCAGACCGGCGGCGGCGAGGTCCTGGACTTCGCCCTCGGCGCCGCCCCCGCCCGCCCCCCGCTCGTCGTCGCCACCGAGGGCTGGGCGCCCAACGTCGCCAAGGCCACCGCACTGCTGCGCCCGCGCGGCGTCCCCGTGGTCGCCTCGTCCGACGACGCGCCGTTCCCCTTCGCCGACGAGGCCTTCGACCTCGTCGTGAGCCGGCACCCCGTCGTCCCCCGCTGGACGGAGATCGCCCGCGTGCTCGAACCCGGCGGTACGTACTTCGCCCAGCATGTCGGCCCCGGCAGCGTCTTCGAACTCGTCGAGTACTTCCTCGGCCCGCTGCCCGAGGAGAACCGCAACGCCCGCCACCCCGACCTGGAGCGTGCCGAAGCCGAGGCCGCCGGTCTGGAGGTCGTCGACCTGCGGGCGGAACGGCTGCGGATGGAGTTCCACGACATCGGCGCCGTCGTCCACTTCCTGCGCAAGGTCGTGTGGATGGTCCCCGGCTTCACCGTCGAGGAGTACCGGCCCCGCCTGCGCGAGCTGCACGAACGGATCCGGGCCGAGGGCCCCTTCGTCGCCCACAGCGCGCGCCAGCTCTTCGAGGCCCGCAAGCCGCACGCGTGACCCGGACCGGACGGACTTGGCCGGGAAACGCCGCCCATGCTCAGCCGGTGGGATTTTTCGGAAGTGACGTCACATACTTGTGCAAATATCCGCGCCTCCGGAGGAGGTGTGCGGAAACAGTCCGGGACCCGCCCGCGATCCTCACAGGGTTTCCACATCGTTATCCGTCGTTGCCCTGCGGGGGTCGAAACCGCCCGGTGCCATCACGTACATTCGACGCAGGTAATTCGCGCGAGCAAAGCTGCGCGTGTGGCACCGCGCAGTGGAGGGGGCTGCGCGGTGCCAGGTCAAGGCCAGGTCAAGCGGGCGTTCGCCGGGGGTGTCACCCGGTCGGGGGAAGCGGGAGCACTGTGTCGCACGGTGCGGGGCGCGCGCCGAAGCCTCTGAAGCGTCCCTCTTTCCCGCCGTTTTCCCAGGGATGTCGCGCGGATGCACCGCGTTCTGGCCATGATTCACGGCGGAATGGCAGATTCCGTGACCACCCGGGCGTCGCCGGGCAATTCCGGAGAGTAGTTGTGGCACGCCGATGTGCGCGACTTCCCTCACGAAGGGTTATGGTGGAAGTCCCCCCCTCGGGCCGGTCCGTCTCCCCCCCACGGACCGGCCCGTTTTTTCTGCCCGCATCCCGGACGCATCCCGTCCCCCCCGGACGCATCCCGTCCCCCCCCGGACTCATCCCGTCCCCCCCGGACTCATCCCGTCTCTCCCTCACAGACGCCCCGTCTCCTCCCGGGCCCCCACCGCTCCTCCCGGTACCCCCGCCGCCTCCCGATCGCCCCGTGTCCTCCCGGGGCCCCCGTGCCGCGGCCTCCTGACGGGGCGTCCGTCACGAGGAGTTCACCGGTGCGTCGTCCTGTGCCGTTGCATGGCGGCGCTCGTTCGAGGGAATAAGCCAGGCAGGCCGACGCCCGAACCACGGGTGTCGGATCTCAGCGGGCGGCGCGGAGCCGTCCGCCCGGGAGGTCCTTTGCACCAGCCCGACCGTGCGGTCACGGCACGGAAGAAGCGGCGGAGGGCCGGTCCGCGGCCCGCGCCCGTGCACGGCGGCCGCCGGCCGGCCGGCCCGCTTCCGTTCTCCCGGCCCAGCGTCCACTCCGTCGCTCCCCGACCTCTTCCGAGGGGGTACGTCCTTCCGTGGTGACCAGCGCAAAGCGCCACAAGCCCGACCGGCGCACCTACGTTCTCGACACCAGCGTCCTGCTGTCCGACCCGAGCGCCCTGAGCCGCTTCGACGAGCACGAGGTCGTGCTCCCGATCGTCGTGGTGACGGAGCTGGAGGCCAAGCGGCACCATCCCGAACTCGGGTACTTCGCCCGGCAGGCCCTGCGCCTGCTCGACGAGTTCCGCGTCCGGCACGGCCGCCTCGACGCCCCCATCCCCATCGGGGACCTCGGCGGGACCGTGCGGGTCGAGCTCAACCACTCGGACCCCAGCGTGCTGCCGACCGGCTACCGCCTGGGGGACAACGACTCCCGCATCCTCGCGGTCGCCCGCAACCTGCAGGCCGAGGGGTTCGACGTCACCGTGGTGTCGAAGGACCTCCCGCTGCGGATCAAGGCGTCCTCCGTCGGCCTGCTCGCCGAGGAGTACCGCGCCGAGCTCGCCATCACGGACGCCTCCGGCTGGACCGGCATGTCCGAACTCACCCTGCCGGGCGAGCAGGTGGACGTGCTCTTCGAGGAGGGCCGGGTCTACGTCCCCGAAGCCGCCGGCCTGCCCGTGCACACCGGTCTGACCATCCAGTCGGAGCGCGGCAAGGCCCTCGGCCGGGTCACGCCCGACGGCAGCGTCCGCCTCGTGCGCGGCGACCGGGAGGCGTTCGGCGTCAAGGGCCGCAGCGCCGAACAGCGGATCGCGCTCGACCTGCTCCTCGACCCGGACGTCGGCATCGTGTCGATGGGCGGCCGGGCCGGCACCGGCAAGTCGGCGCTGGCACTGTGCGCGGGACTGGAGGCCGTGCTGGAACGGCGGCAGCACCAGAAGGTGATGGTCTTCCGCCCGCTGTACGCGGTCGGCGGACAGGAGCTCGGCTACCTGCCCGGCTCCGAGGCGGAGAAGATGAGCCCCTGGGCCCAGGCCGTCTTCGACACCCTGTCGGCCGTCACCAGCCGCGAGGTCATCGAGGAGGTCACCGCCCGCGGCATGCTGGAGGTCCTCCCGCTCACCCACATCCGCGGACGCTCGCTGCACGACGCCTTCGTGATCGTGGACGAGGCCCAGTCCCTGGAACGGAACGTCCTGCTGACCGTCCTGTCCCGCATCGGGGCCGGCTCACGGGTCGTGCTGACCCACGACGTGGCGCAGCGGGACAACCTGCGGGTCGGGCGGTACGACGGAGTCGTCGCCGTCGTCGAGAAGCTGAAGGGCCATCCGCTCTTCGCCCACGTCACGCTGACGCGGTCCGAAAGGTCCCGGATCGCGGCACTGGTGACCGAAATGCTGGAGGACGGGCACATCTGAGAACTCCGTCCCCGCAAGGGCCGGTTGCCCCGACGGCACAGCCGACGCGGACGCCGCCCGGAAAGGCCAAGAGCCTAGCCGGGCGGCGTCCGCGCGCGTGGAGACTTCTCGAAAACACCAGGGCCAAACGGGATGTGAGCTTTCCCACGCACGTCTGGATTGCCTCACGCCACAGGGTTACGGCAGAGTCTCCTTCCTGTCAGGCCCCGCATACGACACCGCTGTATCCCCTGGGGTACCGCTCAGGCGTCAAGCCCGAGGGAGATACGGCACCACAGCAACACCAGTTCCAACTCCATAGCAGCGTCGTATGCCGCCCGAGCACCACGCGGCGCTCCCCGCAGGGGAGTTGTCCACCGGGCCCGTGCCTCCCGTGACCCGCAGTTGGGGAGGCCAGTGCCAGGGGCACGATTGCGTCCGCGAGGGTCACCGAAGCGGGCGATGCTGGAAGGAAACCGTGTGAGCCGGATCTCGGTCCGGGGATTCGCAGTGGCATCGGCCACGGCGGTCACCGCAGTCGGAAGCGTCGTCGGCGTTGCCTCGGGCAGCACCGCGCAGAACAACGACGCGGAGGCGACGGCAGCGGGCACGACGCTGCTTGCGGACATCCCCATGGGCGAGCAGGCGCAGGTGCAGACCGCGTCACTCACGCAACAGGCCGACGTACAGGCCATCGCCGCCGACGCGAGCGCCAAGAAGGACGCCGAGGAAGCGGCCCGCAAGGCCGCCGCCCAGACCGCCGTCGCCAAGCAGCAGAAGGCGAAGAAGGCGGCCGACGACGCGGAGAAGCGCAAGAAGGCGGCGCAGGCGGCCGCCAGCCGCTCCGCCACACGTGACGTCGACGTCGCGTCCTTCCCCGTCCAGAGCTCCTACACCATCAGCCAGATCCAGGCGATGGCACGTCAGGTCGTCCCCAGCGGCCAGTGGCAGTGCTTCAGCAACATCGTGGACCACGAGTCCAGCTGGAACTACAAGGCCGTCAACCCGTCCTCGGGCGCCTACGGTCTCTTCCAGGCCCTGCCCGCGGGCAAGTACGCCTCCGCGGGCGCCGACTGGCGGACCAACCCGGCCACCCAGATCAAGTGGGGCCTCAACTACATGGACAGCCGCTACGGCAGCCCGTGCGAGGCCTGGTCCTTCTGGCAGGCCAACCACTGGTACTGAGCCGCCCCGGGCACCCGCCCCGCTCAACCTCGCGCAGCCCCTCGCCGTCCTACGGTGAGGGGCTTTCGCATGCCCGCCATGTACGGTCGGACCGGAACGACTCCAGGGGGGAGTGGTGGGGAGAGACGGGGGAAGAGGACGGATCATGTCACGAGTGCCAGGGTGGCTCGGCCGGCTCGGTGCCGGACTGACCCGGATGAGCGACCGGCTGGAACAGCGTCGCGCCGAGGCGGACGCGGAGGACCCCGACGCCCCCGGCGGCGGACCGGGTCACCCCCCGGGCCGCGCGTCCACGGCGGACCCGGACCGCGCGGCCGCGGAGCACGCGGCCGTGGAATCCCCGGTCGTCGTCCCGGAACGGCCCGACCCCGCCCTGGCGGTGCCATGGGGCATGCGGGTCGCGGCCGAGGCGGGGTGGCGGCTGCTGGTCCTCGCGGGCACCCTGTGGGTGCTGATGCGGATCATCAGCGCCGTCCAGCTGCTGGTGCTGGCCTTCGCGGCCGCGCTGCTGATCACGGCCCTGCTCCAGCCGTCCGTGGCGTGGCTGCGGCGGCGCGGGGTGCCCCGCGGGCCGGCCACGGCACTGACCGCCGTCCTCGGGTTCGTGGTGATGGGCCTGATCGGATGGTTCGTCACCTGGCAGGTCATGGAGAACATCGACAGCCTCTCCGACCAGGTCCAGGACGGCATCGACGAACTGCGCAACTGGCTGCTGAACAGCCCCTTCCACGTCACCGACAAACAGATCAACGAGATCGCCAAGAATCTGCGCGAGGCGGTCGGCGCCAACACCGACCAGATCACCTCCGCCGGCCTCGAGGGCGTCACGGTCGTCGTCGAGGCGCTCACCGGCATCCTGCTGGCCGCCTTCTCGACGCTCTTCCTGCTCTACGACGGCAAGCGGATCTGGCAGTGGACGCTGAAGCTGGTGCCGGCCGCGGCCCGGCCGGGCGTCGCCGGCGCCGGACCGCGCGCCTGGCGGACGCTGACCGCGTACGTGCGCGGCACGGTCGTGGTCGCGATGATCGACGCCATCTTCATCGGCATCGGCATCTACTTCCTCGACGTGCCGATGGCCGTGCCGCTGGCCGTGTTCATCTTCCTGTTCGCCTTCATCCCGCTCGTCGGCGCCGTCGTGTCGGGCGCGCTCGCCGTCGTCGTGGCACTGGTGACCCAGGGCATGTTCGCGGCGGTCATGACGCTCGTCGTCGTCCTGGTGGTGCAGCAGATCGAGGGCCACATCCTGCAGCCGTTCATCCTGGGCCGCGCGGTGCGGGTGCACCCGCTGGCGGTGGTGCTGTCGGTGGCCGCCGGAGGCATGGTGGCCGGCATCGGCGGCGCCGTGGTCGCCGTACCGCTGGTCGCGGTGACCAACACCGTCGTGGGCTATCTGCGGGCCTACTCCCGCGAGGCCGCCCTGCGGCAGACCCCGAAGCCGCGCGGCGCGACCTCCACGGACGCCTCCCCGGCGGCCGGCCCCCGGCCGGCCCCCGCGAAGACCGAGTCCCCGCCGGACACGCCCCCGGCGTGACGGCACCAAGAAGCCCCGCCCACCGGGAAGGCGGGCGGGGCTTCTCGCTGCCGGGGCAGGGACTACTGCTGGGCGAGAACCGCCTCGGCGTCCAGCGTGGCGCCGACGGCCTGGATGACGGCGGCGATCTTGAAAGCCTCCTGGATGACCTCGCGGTCCAGGCCGGCCTTGCGCAGCACCTGCTCGTGCGAGTCCAGGCACATGCCGCAGCCGTTGATCGCGGACACCGCGAAGGACCACAGCTCGAAGTCGACCTTGTCCACGCCCGGGTTGCCGATGACGTTCATCCGCAGACCGGCGCGCAGGGTGCCGTACTCGTGGTCCGACAGCAGGTGCCGGGTGCGGTAGAAGACGTTGTTCATCGCCATGACGGCGGCGGCCGCCTTGGCGGCCGTGTACGCCTCCGGCGACAGGTTCGCCTTCGCCTCCGGCTCCAGCTCGCGCAGCACGATGGGGGAGCGCGAGGCGATGGCGGTCGCCAGCACGGTGCCCCACAGCTGCTGCGCCGGGAGGTCGGAGTTGCCGATGACCGAGCCCAGGTTGAGCTTCAGGTCCTTGGCGTAGTCCGGGACGGCGGACTTCAGGGAGTCGAGGGACATGTCAGTTCACTCCCCCGACAGCAGCGCGACCGGGTCCAGGGTCTCGTCGCCCTTGGTCCAGTTGCACGGGCACAGCTCGTCGGTCTGCAGGGCGTCCAGGACCCGCAGGACCTCCTTGGGGTTACGGCCGACGGAGCCGGCGGTGACCATCGTGAACTGGATCTCGTTGTTCTGGTCCACGATGAAGACCGCGCGCTGCGCGAAGCCGTCCTCGCCCTCGATGCCGAGGGCACGCATCAGCTCGTGCTTGGAGTCGGCCATCATCGGGAAGGGCAGGTCGGTCAGGTCCGGGTGGTCCTTGCGCCAGGCGTGGTGCACGAACTCGGAGTCGCCGGAGAAGCCGAGGATCTGGGCGTCACGGTCGGCGAACTCGTCGTTCAGCTTGCCGAAGGCGGCGATCTCGGTCGGGCACACGAAAGTGAAGTCCTTGGGCCAGGCGAAGACGACCTTCCACTTGCCCTCGTAGGTCTTGTGGTTGATCGTCTCGAACTCCTTGCCCTTCTCCAGCGAGACGCAGGCGGTCAGTTCGAACTCGGGGAACTTGTCACCGACAGTGAGCACGCGCTCTCCTTGCAGCGAAGAAACACCCGTTTTGCGAGTGTTTCCCATGGGTTGGACGTAAGTGATGTTGGCACAGGGTGCATTGATTAGTGAAATAGCTACACTCGGTCGAGTTGATCGGAGGTGGCTATTAGTGACGGGCAGGAAGAGGCAGCCCAGCCTCGCCCAGCTGCGGGCCTTCGCCGCGGTCGCCGAGCATCTGCACTTCCGGGACGCCGCCGCCGCGATCGGCATGAGCCAGCCCGCGCTCTCCGGCGCCGTCTCGGCCCTGGAGGAGACACTCGGTGTCACCCTGGTGGAGCGTACGACGCGCAAGGTGCTGCTCTCCCCGGCGGGGGAGCGGCTCGCGATACGCGCGAGGGCGGTCCTGGACGAGGTCGGGGCGCTGCTGGAGGAGGCGGAGGCGGTACGCGCGCCGTTCACCGGGGCGCTGCGGCTCGGCGTCATCCCGACCGTGGCGCCGTACCTGCTGCCGACGGTCCTGCGGCTGGTCCACGACCGCTACCCCGAGCTGGATCTCCAGGTGCACGAGGAGCAGACGGCGAGCCTGCTCGACGGCCTCGGCACCGGACGCCTCGACCTGCTGCTGCTCGCGGTGCCGCTCGGTGTCCCCGGCGTCACCGAGATCCCGCTGTTCGACGAGGACTTCGTGCTCGTCACGCCGCTCGACCACCGGCTCGGCGGCCGGGAGGGCATAGAGCGCGGCGAGCTGCGCGAGCTGAGGCTGCTGCTGCTCGACGAGGGGCACTGCCTGCGCGACCAGGCGCTCGACATCTGCCGGGAGGCCGGCCGCGCCGACGTCCCGGCGACCACGACGGCCGCGGGCCTGTCGACGCTGGTGCAGCTGGTGGCCGGCGGCCTCGGGGTGACGCTGCTGCCGCGCACCGCCGTCCGGGTCGAGACCTCCCGCTCCAGCCAGCTCCTCACCGGCTCCTTCGCCGAGCCGGCCCCCACCCGCCGTGTCGCCCTCGCCATGCGCACGGGCGCGGCCCGCGCCGCGGAGTACGAGGAGCTGGCGGCGGCCCTGCGGGAGGCGATGACGGACCTCCCGGTACGCCCGGTCCACTGCTGATCCGCCGGCCACCGGCACACGGCCCGCCGGGCGGCTCGGTGCACGCGGGAGCCCGGACGCGGCACGGGGTGCGTGCCGCGTCCGGGCCCGGGAGGGGCGGGGCGGGAGGGATCACTCCGTCCGCAGGCCCTCCGGCCGCATCAGGCGCAGCAGCGGCGGCAGGCTGGCCAGGGTGACCACCAGGACGACCGCGGCGCCGATGCCGGTCATGGACAGGACTCCGGCCCAGTCGACGCTCACCGGGGTGCTCGTCATCTTCAGCAGCACCGTGCCCAGCGTCAGGCCCACCCCGGTGGCCAGCACCAGTCCCAGCGCGATCGGGACCGCGGTCTGCCACAGCACCGACAGGCTCAGCGTCCGGCGCCGGGTGCCGAAGGCGACCAGGGCCGACAGCAGCTTCCGGCGCTCACGCAGCTGCTCCAGCTGGGAGACCAGCAGGCTGGCGCCGATCAGCGCGAGCACACACGCGGCGCCGACGAACAGGCCGGTGCGGAGCGCGTCGAACCGGCCGGTGCGCTCGGCCGCCGTCCAGTTGACGGGGGACGCCATCGGGTCGACGGCCGCGGCGGTGTTGCGCACATGCTCCCGCACGTCCGGCACGGACTCGTCGAGCCTGAGGTAGGCGTGCCCGGTCAGCCCCGGTGCGAGCGCGGCCCGCAGCGCCTTCGGCGTGAGCAGGAAACCGCCCCGGTCGATGTCGGCCACCAGCCCGGTGCGCGGCTTCGCCTGCTTCACGCCCTGCGGCACGGTCCAGGGGATCTCCAGGCTCTTCGCGCCGCCCTCGTACGACGGGTCGAGATACAGCTTCCGGCCCGGCACCACGAGCTTCCCCAGATCGACGCCGGTGTCCCACTCGGCGCCCCGGACGGCGAACACGTCACCGTCGCGGCACGAGGGCAGGCCGGCGATCTCCCGCAGGTCCGCGCAGTCGCCCACGGTCATCATCGTGGTGGCGTCCGGCTCCATGGCGCGGTCGCCGACGTAGCCCTCGGAGTAGGCGTGGACCTCCTTCACGCCCTTCGTGTCCCGCAGCTTCCCGGCGGCCGGGGCCACGGGCACCCCGCTCGGCAGCGACACCTCCATCTGTGCCCACGTCAGGTCCTTCCCGGTGTCCTCCGTGTAGTCGTCGTCCACGCCCGCGAAGAGCATCTGCAGCGCGATCGCCCCGGCGACGGCCACCGCGATGCCGTTGACCATCCGGGCCGCCGTACCGCTGCTCAGCTGCAGCCGGCGCACCGCGAGCTGCCAGGAGACGGGGCCCCGGCCGAGCCGGGCGACGACCGTCTCCACGAACCACGGCAGCAGCGCGGTGACGCCGACCAGCAGCAGGACGACGCCGCCGGTCACCAGGAGCTGGTTGAAGTCCCCCTCGTCGCGGCCCTGGCCGATCATCGGGTACAGCATCGCGAGGCCGACCACCGGCAGCAGCAGCCGCCACCACAGGCGCCGCCGCGCGGGCTTGGCCGTACGCACCACGCCGAGCGGCTCGATGACCACCCCGCGCAGCGCGAACAGCGTCACCAGGACGGCCGCGGCCGGCACCGCCACCGCCACCAGCAGGGCCAGCAGCGGCGACGGGTTGAGGTAGCTCGGGAAGACGCTGATGCCGAACACCTCGGCCGTCCCCGCCAGCTGCCGGCCGGTCAGGAAGAACACGGTGCCGAAGGCGAGGCCCAGCACCGCGCCCGCCAGCGCCTCGCCGGCGGCGATCCGCCGGGTCATGCCGCTGTCGGAACCCACCAGCCGCAGCGCGGCGAGCCGCCGGTCGCGCCGCTCGCCGCCGAACCGCACGGCCGCGGCGATGAACACCGCGACCGGCATCAGCAGCACCACGAAGACGACGAGGACCAGCAGGAGCAGCACCGGGTCGGACCGCTCGCCGCCCTGGGAGGGGGTGCCGAAGTGGTCGATGCGGTTGATCCGGTAGCTGTCGATGCGCGGCGCGAGGTCGTCGGCGCCCCGGACGAAGGCCAGTTCCTGCGAACCGATCAGCCCGCTCTCCCCGATGGTGCCGACGATCCGCCCGGGCAGCCGTTCGCGCAGCAGCTTGCCGGAGTCCGACTCCAGCAGCTCCTTCAGCGCGGGGGAGACCACCATCTCGCCCACGGCCGGGGTCCTGTCGACGCCCGGCGGCAGCGGTGCCCGCGGCCCCTCGATCTCCAGGGCCCGGCCCCGGACGGTTTCGCCCCGGAACTCGGTGTCGACGTCGGCGACGACCAGGGTGTCGTCGCCCTTGGTTATCCGGTCGGCTCCGTACGTGATGTCGGTGCGCGCGGCCTCCCGGTCGCGCCGGTCGGACAGCGCGTTCGGGATCGCCGTGGTCAGCAGCAGCAGCGCCACGCCCAGCCCGACGCCGACGCCCGTCAGCACCGCCCGGGTCCACCCCTCACGCCCGCCGGTGACGGTGAAACGGATGCCCAGGGCGAGGTCGCGCCCCCACTGACGCATGCTCATACGGCGCGCTCCATGTCCCGCGACCTGCCGTCCCGCACGACGACCTCGCGGTCGGAGTACGCGGCCACCCGCGCCTCGTGCGTGACCAGCACGACGGCGGCGTTGGTGGACCGGGCGGCGTCCGTGAGCAGTTCCATCACGCGCTCGCCGTTGAGGGAGTCCAGCGCGCCGGTCGGCTCGTCGGCGAACAGCACGCGCGGGTTCGTGACCAGCGACCGGGCCACGGCGACGCGCTGCCCCTGGCCGCCGGAGACCTCGCCGGGCCGCTTCTTCCTCAGGTCGTCGACCTCCAGCCGCTCCATCCAGGCCAGCGCGGCACGCTCGGCCTCCTTGCGGGAGGTGCCGTTCAGACGCAGCGGCAGGGCGACGTTCTCCACACAGGTCAGCTCCGGCACGAGCTGCCCGAACTGGAACACGAACCCGAACTCCGAGCGGCGCAGCGCGCTGCGCCGGGAGTCGGACATGGCGGACAGCTCCTGCCCGTCGTACATGATCGTCCCCGAGTCGGGGGTCACGATGCCGGCGAGGCAGTGCAGCAGCGTCGACTTGCCGGAACCGGACGGGCCCATCACGGCGACGACCTCGCCGGGGTGGATGGAGAACTCGGCGCCGTCGAGGGCGAGGGTCGGGCCGTAGGCCTTGGTCAGCTTCTCGGCCGAGAGCAGGGAACCGGCGGGATGGGTCATCGGGTGACCGCCTCACGGAGCTTGTCGAGACGCGCGGCGGTGAGCTCCAGCCAGCGCAGGTCGGCCTCGAGGTGGAACAGGGCGTGGTCGCAGATGAGCTGGTCGGCGAGATCGCCCTTGCGCTTGCGGTCGGTGAGGATGCGCATGCTGCGCAGATGCTCCGAACGCTGGGTGTCGAGGATGTCGGCGGCGTCGCGGTGGGTGAGCAGCGCGAGGACGACCTTGGTGTAGAGCGTGGACTGCAGGTACGGCTCGGGCTTCTCGGGCGTCGCGAGCCACTGCTGCACGTCGGTGATGCCGGCGTCGGTGATCGCGTACCGCTTGCGCTCGGGACCGTCGCCCGCCTCGATGCCGTCGACGACGACGAGGCCGTTCTTCAGCAGACGGGACATGGTCGAGTAGACCTGGCCGTAGTGCAGCGGCCGGTCGTGGCCGAACTTCTCGTCGAAGGCGCGCTTCAGGTCGTAACCGTGGCGCGGCCCGGACTCCAGGAGCCCCAGGAGGGTGTGACCGATGGACATGAGGAGCACTCTACACAGGGTGTATACGCGGCATGTATACGCGGAGTGCAGATGCGATGACCTGCGGGGGAGGCCCGCAGGTCGGAGCCGTTTGTCACGGTTCTGCTACACGGGGCCGCGTCTTCGCGCACACGCGGTCGCGCCGGAGAGGCTCACGCCCCCGGGCCGTCCCCGGGGCCGTCTCCCGGCGGGCGGCCCCGGCGGGGCAGGGGCCCGGCGTCCCCGGGCAGACGGCCGGCCTCCGCGAGGGCCCGGCGCAGCAGGAACTCGATCTGGGCGTTGGCCGAACGCATTTCGTCGCCCGCCCACCGGGCCAGCGCCTCGTACACCTGCGGGTCCAGTCGCAGCGGCACCTGCTTGCGCCGCTGCGGCCGGCGGGCGGGCTCCCCGTCCCCGGAGGGCGTCGTCATCGGGTGGGACACCGTCGCCGCCTTCCGTAACGAGCCTCGGCGATCGCCGAATCGTATCTATGTGATATCACTTTACTCGGCCGCGGCAACCCTCGACCCCGCTCGTACGTCGGTTCCTTCGGAGCGGGTGCTGATTCTCACGTCCCTGCGGGGCCGGATCGGTAGCCGTTCGTCATATGTCCCGGTGTTAGCTTTCTGAGCTGACCCTGAGCGGCGCACCTGTGTGACGGGTGAGCACATACGACCGAATCGGAGCGGATCGGATCCATGGGACGAGCGGAAGAGAGAAGAGCGCGTCAGCGCGGAGGCCGCCGCGCTGCGCCGAGCCGACGCCGCTCGTCACCGGCGGCCGACCGGAGCCTGATACGCCGGCTGTTCACCTGGAAGAAGATCCTCGGCACCTTCTTCGGCCTCTGCCTGCTCGGCATGGGCGCCTTCATCGTGCTCTACATGGTGATCGACATCCCCGAGGGCAACGCCGACGCCCGACGACAGGGCAACGTCTACCAGTACAGCGACGGCTCCCTCATGGCCCGCAAGGGCTACAACCGCGAGATCGTCGACCTGGCCAAGGTCCCCAAGGACATCCAGCGCGCCTTCGTCGCCGCCGAGAACAAGACCTTCTACAAGGACTCCGGCGTCGACATCAGGGGCACCGCGCGCGGCGTGCTCAACACCCTCTCCGGCAAGGGCGCGCAGGGCGGTTCGACGATCACCCAGCAGTACGTCAAGAACTACTACCTGACCCAGGACCAGACGGTCAGCCGCAAGCTGAAGGAACTGGTCATCTCGCTGAAGCTGGACCGGGAGAAGTCCAAGGACTACATCCTGGCCGGCTACATCAACACCAGCTACTACGGCCGCGGCGCCTACGGCATCCAGGCCGCCGCACAGGCCTACTACCGCGTCGACGCCGAGGACCTCACCCTCGAGCAGGGCGCCTACCTCGCCGCGCTGCTCCAGGCGCCCAACCAGTACGACTGGGCGATCGCCAGCGACAACGGCAAGAAGCTCGTCCAGCAACGCTGGAACTACGTCCTGGACAACATGGTCGAGCAGAAGTGGCTGGGCGAGGCCGACCGCCAGGCCATGAAGTTCCCGGTCCCCCAGGCGCCCAGGCCCGTCCCCGGCATGGAGGGCCAGACCGGCTACCTGGTCGAGGCGGCCAACGCCGCCCTCAAGAAGCAGCTCGTCGCCGGCGGCTCCGCCGAGGACATGGACCAGGCCGAGGCGATGGTCGAGGCCGGCGGCTGGACCATCACCCTCAACGTCGACAAGAAGAAGCAGGCGGCGCTGGAGAAGGCCGTCAAGGAGCAGCTCACCAGCAAGCTGGACCCGGACGAGCGCGCGGTCGACGCCGACGTCCAGGCCGGCGCCGTCTCCGTCGACCCGAAGACGGGCGCGGTCGTGGCGATGTACGGCGGCGTGGACTACGTGAAGCACTACACGAACAACGCCACCCGCGACGACTACCAGCCCGCCTCCACCTTCAAGCCGGTGATCCTCGCCGCGGCCGTCGACCAGGACGCCGAGACCCAGGACGGCGAGCCGATCACGGCGAGCACCGTCTACGACGGCACGAGCAGGCGCCCCGTGATGGACGACGGCCGCGAGGTCGGCTTCGCGCCCCCGAACGAGGACGACATCGACTACGACGACATCACCGTCCAGGACGCGATGAACAAGTCCGTCAACTCCGTCTTCGCGCAGATGGGCATCGACGTCGGCATGGACGAGGTCATGAAGGTCGCGGGCGACCTCGGCATGGACACCGAGGGCGAGCAGGCCGTGCCGGCCCAGACCCTGGGCAGTATGGGCGCGAGCCCCCTGGAGATGGCCGGCGTCTACGCCACCCTCGACAACCACGGCAAGAAGGTCACCCCGGCCGTCGTGAAGTCGGTCGAGCACAACTCCCGCCAGGTCGAGTTCCCCGACCCGATCGGCGACCAGGTCATCAGCCGCGAGGCCGCCGACACGGTGACGTCCGTGCTGACCGGCGTGGTCGACGACGGTACGGCCCAGAAGTCCGTGCGCGACAACCCGATGCGCGACG
The DNA here is from genome assembly GCF_042870695.1 of Streptomyces sp. NPDC006384. Lineage (NCBI taxonomy): Bacteria > Bacillati > Actinomycetota > Actinomycetes > Kitasatosporales > Streptomycetaceae > Streptomyces > Streptomyces sp. NPDC006384. The sequence continues at coordinate 333,635 of NZ_JBIAHR010000002.1, read as the reverse complement.
GCCAGCAGGTCGCCGGCAAGACCGGTACCTCCGACGACAACAAGTCGGCCTGGTTCACCGGCTTCACGCCCGGACTGGTCACCTCGGTGGGCCTGTTCGGCGAGGACGACAAGGCACCGCACCCGCAGGTCCCGATGTACAAGGCGGGCGGCGTCGATCACCGCGTCAACGGCGGTGGCTTCCCGGCGCAGATCTGGGCCGCGTACACCTTCGGCGTGATGGACGAGACCGAGGAGTTCGACCTCGAGACCAAGCAGGGCGCCGCGGTCGAGCCCAGCACCTCGCCGTCGCCCTCCACCTCGCCCTCCGAGTCGCCGTCCGAGACGCCGACGCAGGAGGAGGAGACGCCGACCCAGTCGCCGACGTCCCAGTCGCCGACCCAGGAGGAGACGACCGAGCCGCCGGAGCAGAGCCCGTCGATGTCCCCGTCGGGCAGCCCGTCGACCGAGCCGCCGACGGACGGGGAGACCACGGAGTCCGAGGAACCGGGCTTCCCGGACGGCGGACAGTGGGGCCAGTAGGCCAGTAGCCGGCTGACCGACGGCCGGCCCGGACACGCGAGGGCGCCCGGTGCGAGCACCGGGCGCCCTCGCGCGTACCGCCGCTCAGCCGTGGTTCAGCTCGAACCAGACCACCTTCCCGGTGCTCAGCCGGGTCGCGCCCCAGCGGCGTGCCATCCGGTTCACCAGGTACAGCCCGCGCCCGCCCTCGTCCGTGGCGCGCGCCTGCCGCAGCCGCGGCAGCTGCGGCACGTCGTCGCCGACCTCGCAGCGCAGCACGTCCGTGCGCAGCAGCCGCAGGGTGACCGGCTTCGTGGCGTACCGCACCGCGTTGGTCACCACCTCGCTGACCAGCAGCTCCACCGAGTCCGTCAGCTCCTGCAGGCCCCAGTCGCCGAGCGCGCGCCGGGCCAGCTGCCGGGCCCGGCCGGGCGCCTTGTCCTCGGGCTCCAGCTCCCAGTACGCCACGTCGCTGGGCGCGATGCCGTCGAAGCGGGCGGCGAGCAGCGCGATGTCGTCGTCCCGGTCGCCCGGCCCGAGCATGTCCAGCACCTCGTCGCACAGGGCTTCCAGGGGCGGCGGATGGTCCGGCCCGGTCAGCTGAGCGGTCGCCGCCAGGCGCTCCCGCAGCTGCTCTATGCCGGTCCACACGTCCCGCAGCCGGGACTCGACCAGTCCGTCGGTGTAGAGCAGCAGCGTGGCGCCCGCCGGGGCGTCCAGCTCCACGGCCTCGAAGTCCACGCCGCCCACCCCGATCGGGGCGCCGGCCGGCACCCGCAGCACCTCCGCCCGGCCGCCCAGGTGGAGCAGGACCGGCGGCGGATGGCCGGCGTTGGCGACGGTGATGCGGTGCGCGACCGGGTCGTACACGGCGTACAGGCAGGTCGCCATGCGGTCGGTGCCCAGCCGCTGCGCCTGCTCGTCCAGGTGGTGCAGCACCTCCTGCGGGGGCAGGTCCAGGCCGGCCAGGGTCTGCGCGGTGGTCCGCAGCTGGCCCATGATGGCCGCCGACGTCATCGAGTGGCCCATGACGTCGCCGACGACCAGCGCGACCCGGCTGCCGGGCAGCGGGATGGCGTCGTACCAGTCGCCGCCGACCCGCGCCGTCTCCGCGGCCGGCAGGTACCGGGAGGCCAGCCGTACGCCCGTGCAGCGCGGCAGGTTCTCCGGGAGCATCGTGCGCTGCAGCTCGTCGGCGATGTATGCCTCGCGCCCGTACAGCACCGCCTTGTCGACGCCGAGCGCGCTGTGCGTGGCGAGCTGGGCGGCCACCAGCAGGTCCTCGCCCTCGAAGGGGATGCGCTCCGGGCCGCGCAGGAACAGGGCGGCCCCGATCACCCGGCGCCGGCCGCGCAGCGGCGCCAGGATCGCCCGCCGGTCCCCGGGCACGGTGAACTCGTCGCCGTCACCGAGCAGGTCGGGCAGGGCGGCCCGGACCGCGGGGGTGTCCGTGAACACCGGACGTACCCCGCGCAGCACCTCGGCGAGCGCGCTGCCGGGACGCACCTCGCACAGCTCGGAGCCGACCGACTCCAGCTCGGACGCCTCGGCCTGCGCGGCCGCGAGGAAGCCGCCCTCGGCGTCCCGCTCGGCCGGGATCCGGTCGGTACGGCGCAGCCGCAGCACCAGCGGACCGGTGGGCCGCTCGTCCCCGACCGGCAGCGGCTCGCGCAGATAGACGAGGATGGCGTCGGCGAACGTCGGCACGGTGGCCCGGCACAGCCCCATCACGATCTCGTCCAGGTCCATGCCCCGGGCGATCCGCCGGGTCGCCGCGCCGACGAAGCGCAGCCGGTCCCCGTCCCGCCGCATGGGCGTGGGCCGTCCCGGCACGACGGGCCGCCCGGTACGGCGGTCCGGCACCGGGGACGCGCCCCGGCCGCCCTGCCCCGCCGGAGCCCCGCCCGGCTGCACGGGGACGCCCTCGGCGGCGGGCCGCGGACGGTGGGTGTCGGGCCCGGCGGCGTGGTCCGCGCCCGGCTGCGAGTGCTCGAAGGCGGCCGTGCCGGGTACGGGCGGCGGCTCCCCGGCGTGCCCCTGTGCGGGTAAGGCGGACTCGGGGGCCCGCGGCGGCACGGTGCCACGCGGGAACGCCCCGCGGGGATCCGTGGGGTCGGCGCCCGTCGGGGGGCGTCCGAAGGAGGTCGGGTACTCCGTCACGCGTGTCGAATCCATCCGTCCGGGACTGCGCGCGGCGCGCGCAGTCCGTCCCGCAGAAATCCCGATACCCGCGATGCGCGCCCCGGGAACGGGATTTCCGCGTGGTCAGAGGCTGTTCCTGTGCTGTGGGCGGGCCGTCCGCGGCCTGTGGCGGTCCTGTCGCCGTACCCCTCGCTCACGTGCTGCCGCCCCTCGGTGACGTTCGGTCAAGCACAGTACGGGCGCCGCCGGTTGCCGCCCCGCACCGTTGCGGAGGACGATCCTACGTTTCCTGCCCGGGGGCGCATCAAGGGTCTCACGAGGACACATGCGCGGGCGTGCGATCCCAGTCCCCGGGGAGTGACGGTACCGTCCAGGACGGGTCGGGGCGCCACTGTTCCCAGCCGTCCGTGTAGGGGGAGCCCCAGGCGCGTATCCCCGCGACCGCGGCACGTCCCGCCGCGCGCACCCGTTCGGCGAGCCGGTCGTCCACCAGCCGGTCCTGCCGGGCCTGTGCGAACTCGTCCTCGTCCCGCCAGTGCCAACTGCGGTCCGGGTGCACGGAGATGTCCAGGAAGTGGTCCTCCGAGTCGACGCCGCCCGCCCAGCGGGCCAGCGGCTCCTCCAGGTTCACGTACCAGTTCTTGAACCGCCAGCCCCGCTCCCAGAACAGCCACACCGACCAGGGCTCACCGGGCCGCGCCAGCTTCAGCACACCGGTGCCGGACCAGCGGTCCCGCTGCACGGCGCGCGGTTTGGTGTAGCGCGACGCCAGCGGCTCCAGGTGCACGGGCGTGCCGTCGGCGAGCACCGGCCGCACGCACTCGGTGCCGGGCGCCAGCCACACGGCGAGCAGCTCCGCGTCGTCCCGTACGACGGTGACGGGGCGGGCGATGTGGATGTGCCGTCCGCCGTTCTCCCGGTACCGCCACAGAATGTGCGTGCCGGGCTCCCAGAACCCCGCCGGGACGTCCGCACCGCCCGCCCGTGCCGCCGCGTTCACCGTCTCACCGTCTGCCATGGAGAGATATTAGGTGGCCCGGCCATCCGATGCGGGGGTGATCGCGGGAGGCCCGCCTCAGGGACGGGTCATCCGCAGCACGTCCAGCGCCTCGTCCAGCTGCTCGCCCGTCAGGTCGCCGCGCTCGACGTACCCGCCCTCCAGCACCGCCTGACGGATCGTCTTCCGCTCGGCCAGCGCCTTCTTGGCGACCTTGGCGGCCTCCTCGTACCCGAGGTACTTGTTGAGCGGCGTGACCACGGACGGCGAGGACTCGGCGTACTCACGGGCCCGTTCGCGGTTCGCGGTGATGCCGTCGACGGTCCGGTCGGCCAGCAGCCGCGAGACGTTCGCCAGCAGCCGCACCGACTCCAGCACGTTCTTGGCGATGACCGGCAGCATGACGTTGAGCTCGAAGTTGCCGGCCGCCCCGGCGGCGGCGACGGTCGCGTCGTTGCCGGTGACCTGCGCGGCGACCATGAGCACGGCCTCCGGGATCACCGGGTTGACCTTGCCCGGCATGATGGACGACCCCGGCTGCAGGTCGGGCAGCGCGATCTCCGCGAGCCCGGTCCGCGGCCCCGACGCCATCCACCGCAGATCGTTCGCGATCTTCGTCAGCCCGACGGCGACGGTCCGCAGCTGCCCGCTGGTCTCGACGATGCCGTCCCGCGCGCCCTGCGCCTCGAAGTGGTCGCGCGCCTCGGTCAGCGGCAGCCCGGTCGCACGGGCCACCTCCTCGATGACGGCGGCGGCGAAACCTGGCGGGGTGTTGATGCCGGTGCCCACCGCGGTGCCGCCCAGCGGCAGCTCGGCGAGCCGGGGCAGCGACGCGTTCAGCCGCTCGATGCCGTACCGCACCTGGGCCGCGTACCCGCCGAACTCCTGGCCCAGGGTCACCGGGGTGGCGTCCATCAGGTGCGTACGCCCCGACTTCACCACGTCGGCGAACTCCTCCGCCTTGCGCTCCAGCGCGGCGGCGAGGTGGTCGAGGGCCGGGATCAGGTCCCGGGTGACGGCGGCGGTCGCGGCGATGTGGATCGAGGACGGGAAGACGTCGTTGGACGACTGGGAGGCGTTGACGTGGTCGTTGGGGTGCACGTCCCGGCCGAGCCGCTCACCGGCGAGGGTGGCGATGACCTCGTTGGCGTTCATGTTCGACGAGGTCCCCGAACCCGTCTGGAACACGTCCACGGGGAAGTGCTCGTCCCACTTCCCCTCGGCGACCTCGTCGGCCGCCGCCCGGATCGCGCCGGCGATCTCCTCGTCCAGGACCCCCAGCTCGGCGTTGACCTTGGCGGCGGCGCCCTTGATCCGGGCCAGCGCCTCGATGTGCGCGCGCTCGATGCGCTGCCCGGACACCGGGAAGTTCTCCACCGCGCGCTGCGTCTGCGCCCGCCACTTGGCGTGGGCGGGGACGCGTACCTCGCCCATGGAGTCGTGCTCGGTGCGGTACCCGGTCCTGCCCTGTTCGTCGGCCATCGACGATCACCTCCACGTGTCACAGCGTCCGGACCGGGACCACTGTTCCCCGTGGAGGTGAATCGTCACCGCCCCTGATCAGGCGAGTCCGGGACCGCGTACCGGAATGGACGTGAAGGTCGGCGCCGGCGCCGGGTCCTGGAAGAAGTCGTTGCCCTTGTCGTCGACGACGATGAACGCCGGGAAGTCCTCGACCTCGATCTTCCAGACCGCCTCCATGCCGAGCTCCTCGTACTCGACGACCTCGACCTTCTTGATGCAGTCCTGCGCGAGCCGCGCCGCCGGCCCGCCGATGGAGCCGAGGTAGAAGCCGCCGTGCGCGGCGCACGCGTCGGTGACCTGCTTGCTCCGGTTGCCCTTGGCCAGCATCACCCTGGAGCCGCCCGCCGCCTGGAACTGCTCCACGTAGGAGTCCATCCGCCCGGCCGTGGTCGGACCGAAGGACCCGGAGGCGTACCCCTCCGGCGTCTTCGCCGGACCCGCGTAGTACACCGGGTGGTCCTTCAGGTACTGCGGCATCTCCTCGCCCGCGTCCAGCCGCTCCTTGATCTTGGCGTGCGCGATGTCGCGCGCCACGACCAGCGGGCCGGTCAGCGACAGCCGGGTCTTGACCGGGTACTTGGTCAGCTCGGCGAGGATGGCGTCCATCGGCTGGTTGAGGTCGATCTTCACGACGTCACCGTCGGCGTCGAGCTGCTCGTCCGTCGTCTCCGGCAGGAACCGCGCCGGGTCGGTCTCCAGCTGCTCCAGGAAGACGCCCTCGGCGGTGATCTTCGCGACGGCCTGCCGGTCGGCGGAGCAGGACACCGCGATGGCGACCGGGCAGGACGCCCCGTGCCGCGGCAGCCGCACCACGCGCACGTCGTGGCAGAAGTACTTGCCGCCGAACTGCGCGCCGATGCCGATCTTCTGCGTCAGCTCGAAGACCTTCTCCTCCAGCTCCTTGTCCCGGAAGCCGTGCCCGAGCTCGGAACCCTCGGAGGGGATCTCGTCCAGGTAGTGCGCGGAGGCGTACTTCGCGGTCTTCAGCGCGTACTCGGCCGACGTGCCGCCGACCACGATCGCCAGGTGGTACGGCGGGCAGGCGGCCGTACCGAGCGAGCGGATCTTCTCCTCCAGGAACTTCATCATGGAGGCCTCGTTCAGGACGGCCTTCGTCTCCTGGTACAGGAACGACTTGTTGGCCGAGCCGCCGCCCTTCGCCATGAACAGGAACTTGTAGGCGTCGCCGTCGGTCGCGTACAGCTCGATCTGGGCCGGGAGGTTGGAGCCGGTGTTCTTCTCCTCCCACATGGTGAGCGGAGCCATCTGCGAGTAGCGCAGGTTCAGGTTCTGGTAGGCGTCGTAGATGCCCCGGCTCAGGGCCTCCTCGTCACGGCCGGCCGTCAGCACGTTCTGGCCGCGCTTGCCCATGACGATCGCCGTGCCGGTGTCCTGGCACATGGGCAGCACGCCCGCCGCCGCGATGTTGGCGTTCTTCAGCAGGTCCAGCGCCACGAACTTGTCGTTGCCCGACGCCTCGGGGTCGTCGATGATGCGGCGCAGCTGCGCCAGGTGGGCGGGGCGCAGGTAGTGCTGGATGTCGTGGACGGCCTCCTCGGCCAGCTTGCGCAGCGCCTCGGGCTCCACCTTGAGGAAGGTCCGCCCGTCGGCCTCGAAGGTGGAGACACCTTCGGAGGTCACCAGCCGGTAGGGGGTGGTGTCCTCTCCCTGGGGGAGCAGATCGGTGTACGCGAACTCAGGCATCTCGCCCATTCCTCACTCGGCATCACGCGCGGCTGGATTCCTCAGCAACGACGGCTGGCCTCCATTGGCAGCGTCCACCAGCGTAGAACCTGCCCGGTGCGACGAGCTTGTGAGGTAAGGCTCAGTAGGCGGGAGGGGACCCCGGGTCGATCCCGGAACGGCCCCCGAACGGCCCCGGAACGGTCTCCGGACGGACCGTGACAAGACCGGTCGCACCCCTAGTCGCGATCTATCGCGTTTCGCTATGCTGGTGCGGTGGATCTCCAGAAGCACGACCGACAGCAGGAGGCGAGCGGCCCGGTGACACGCGTCACCGAGCTGCGCGCCTCGGACGCCGACCGTGACCGCATCGCCGACATGCTGCGCGACGCCCTCGCCGAGGGGCGGCTGACCGCCGAGGAGCACGCCGAGCGCGTGGAGGGCGTGCTGGCCGCCAAGACGGTCGGAGAGCTGGACGTGTTCGTGCGCGACCTGCCCGCCGCGCACGCCGGGCGGGGCGCCGCCGCCCCCGCCCCGCACCGCCCCACCGCCGTCCCCGCGGATCCCGACGAGAACGTGGTGGCGGTGTTCAGCAGCGCCGTCCGCAAGGGCCGTCGGCGCGCGGGCCGCCGTATCCACGCGTACGCGGTCTTCGGCAGCGTCGAGATCGACCTCAGCGAGGCGGTCTTCGAGCACCGGCAGGTCGTGATCAAGGCGTTCTCCGTCTGCGGCAGCGTCGACGTGCGCGTCCCGGAGAACGTGTCGCTGCGCGGTACGGGCGGCGGTGTGCTCGGCAGCTTCGAGGTGGCCACCCTCGACTCGGAGGAGGCCGAGGCCCCGGTCGTCTACGTGGACGGCTGGGCGGTGCTGGGCAGCATCGAGGCGCGTCCCCGGCGCGGCAGGTTCGTCGCGGACATCCTCGACCGGGTGCAGCGCAGGATCGAGCACGGTTTGCGCAAGCACCTGTAGCGCGGCGGCTGTTGCGGTGGGAAACCCAGTGCATAGGCGCGCGCACAGCGGGTAAGCCTGACGCATCGTCTCTCGCTCGCGAAGCCGTCGTCAGGAGTAGACCGTGCTGCAACCGCCGCCTTCGTCCCTGCAGGTAGCCGCCGTTCCGGCCCAGCGGGTGCCCGTGCGGGACAGGGACCAAGACGCTCCGTGGCACACCGAGGCGGTGTGCCGCCGCGACGAGGCCGGACTGTTCTTCGCACCCTCCAAGGAACCCACCGCCGCCCGGCTCTCCCGCGAGGAGGCGGCCAAGCGCGTGTGCGCCCGCTGCCCGGTCATGGTCGAGTGCCGCGAACACGCGCTCCTGCAGCCCGAGCCCTACGGCGTCTGGGGCGGCCTCACCGCCGCCGAGCGCCGGGTGGTCCTGGCCCGCCGTCGCCGCCGCGACCTGGAACTGAAGAAGACCCCCCGCACGCCGGCGGACCGCATAGCCGCGGCCGGCTGACCCCGGACACGACAAAGGGCGCCCCCTCCGCACAGGGGGCGCCCTTTGTCACGCCGGCCAGGACGGCCGGCTCAGGGACACGGCCTTCTCACGTCCTGGGCCCGCGCGGGCGCGACCGGCCACCACGAACCCGCACCCGCCGTCGGACGGGCACCCCCGCTCCGACAGGCATCCCCGCTCCGACAGGCATCCCCGCTCCGACGGGCATCCCCGCTCCGACGGGCACTCCGCGACACCGACGGAGTCACTTCGCCCGGTCGAAGTCGATCGCGCTGTACGCCCGCAGCTTGCTCAGCCGGTGCTCGGAGTCGATCCGCCGCACCGTGCCCGACTTCGACCGCATCACGATCGAGTCGGTGGTCGCCGTCTCGGACCGGTAGCGCACCCCGCGCAGCAGCTCGCCGTCGGTGATGCCGGTCGCGACGAAGAAGACGTTGTCCCCGGAGACCAGGTCGTCGGTGGTCAGCACCCGGTCCAGGTCGTGCCCGGCGTCGATCGCGCGCTGCCGTTCCTCGTCGTCCTTGGGCCACAGCTTGCCCTGGATGGTGCCGCCGAGACACTTCACGGCGCAGGCCGAGATGATGCCCTCGGGCGTGCCGCCGATGCCGAGCAGCAGGTCGATGCCGGTGCCCTCGCGCAGCGCCAGGATGGAGCCGGCCACGTCGCCGTCGGAGATCAGCTTGATCCGGGCGCCGGTGTCCCGGACCTCCTTGATCAGGTCCTGGTGCCGGGGCCGGTCGAGGATGACGACCGTGACGTCCTCGGGGGTGCGCCGCTTGGCCTTGGCGACCCGGCGGATGTTCACGGAGACGGGCGCGTCGATGTCGACGAAGTCGGCGGCCTCGGGACCGGTGACCAGCTTGTCCATGTAGAACACGGCCGACGGGTCGAACATGGAGCCGCGCTCGGCGGCGGCCAGCACGGCGATGGCGTTGCTCATGCCCTTGGCGGTGAGCGTGGTCCCGTCGATCGGGTCGACGGCGATGTCGACCTCGGCCCCGGTCCCGTCGCCGACGTGCTCCCCGTTGTAGAGCATCGGGGCCTCGTCCTTCTCGCCCTCGCCGATGACGACGACGCCGTTCATCGAGACGGTGGAGACGAGGGTGCGCATGGCGCGGACCGCGGCACCGTCGGCACCGTTCTTGTCACCGCGCCCGACCCAGCGGCCGGCGGCCATCGCCGCGGCCTCGGTGACCCGCACGAGTTCCAGGGCGAGGTTGCGGTCGGGGGCCTCGGAGGGGACGTCCAGTTCGGACGGCAGATGATGATGCTCGGTCATCGGAGCGCACCTTTCTGATACGACGACGGCCGGATGAGGGTATGGGCCGCACTCTATCGCCAGTCCGACAAAATGAGCAGGGGACCCCACGGATGAGCGGATCGGGGACCTGCGACGATAGGGGCGTGGCAGGTACGAAAGGCAAGCAGAAGACGGCCCGGGACATGGTCCTCTCCCTGGGGGTCATCGTGCTCGTGGGGATGGTGATGTGGTTCTTCATCCCGCACGACGACAGCGGGGAGCCCGACATCAAGCGGGTCGACTACCGGGTCGAGCTGCTCACCGCGCGCCGTGCCGCCCCGTATCCGGTGGCCGCGCCCGAGGGGCTGTCCGGCGACTGGAAGCCGACCTCGGTCCGGTTCCGCGGTGACGAGTTCGACGCGTGGCACCTGGGCTTCCGCGCTCCCGACGGCGAGTACGTCGCGGTCGAGCAGTCCACCCAGAAGCCGTCCGCCTTCATCGAGGAGGCCAGCCAGGGCGGGCGGAAGACCGACGTCACCGAGGAGATCGGCGGCCGCACGTGGACCCGGTACGAGGGCGGCCGGTACGACGCCCTGGTGCTCGAGGGCATGGACGGCGGGAAGGGCGCGACGACCGTCGTGGCGGGCACGGGGTCGTTCGCGCAGCTGGCCGACATGGCGGCGGCGCTGAGGACGCAGTGAGCGCCCGCGGCTCTTGCGGGTGAGAAGGACGAAGGCCCCGGCTCGAGCGAGCCGGGGCCTTCGTCGTGCGCGTGGGCCGTACCTCAGACGGTGGTGACGACCTGCTCGTACGCCAGGCGCGGGGAGCGCGGGAACCAGGCGTCCGGGCCGGGGCGGCCGATGTTGACGACCATCAGCGGGGTGTGGTCGTCGTCCAGGAACTCCTTGCGGACGCCCTCGAAGTCGAGACCGGTCATCGGGCCGGCGGCGAGACCCGCGGCGCGGACGCCGACGATGAAGTACGCGGCCTGCAGGGAGGCGTTCAGCAGGGCGGCGCTCTCGCGGACCGGGCGCTCGCTGAAGAAGGCGTCCTTGGCCTCGGGGAAGTGCGGGAAGAGCTGCGGCAGCTCCTCGTGGAACTCGTTGTCGGCCGACAGGATCGCGACCAGCGGGGCGGCGGCGGTCTTGGGCCGGTTGCCCTCGGCCATGTGCTGCACCAGGCGCTCGCGGGCCTCGGGGGAGCGGACCAGCGTGATGCGCAGCGGGGACTGGTTGAAGGCGGTCGGGCCGTACTTGACCAGGTCGTAGATCGCCTGCACCTGCTCGTCGGTCACCGGCTCGTCGGTGAAGGTGTTCGCGGTGCGGGCCTCACGGAACAGCAGGTCCTGAGCGGCGGGGTCGAGAACGAGAGACATGCGTGAACTTCCTGGTGACGTGCGTCGGCCCGCGCGGGGGCGCGGGGCCGTTGACAGGGACGACGTTACGCCAGGGAAGTTCAAGGTTCAACCAAAGGGGTCCGTCCGGTGACCCGTCTCACGCCTTTCCCGGGGCGAAGGGCGCGGGCCTCGACGGCCGCTGCCGTGCGGGACGGTCCGCGCCGAGGGGCGGCGGGAGAGTGACGCAGGTCGCGGGGCGCGGGCGATCATTCCGCCCGCCGCCCGCAGTCATACCGGGCGCAGGACAACACACCACCGCTCGCACAACGGACCGAGGGAGCACACCGGCATGACGACCGACAGCACCGTGAAGGGCCCCGCCTCCTACTTCCCGTCGATCGAGAAGAAGTACGGCCGCCCGGTCGCGGAGTGGAAGGACCTCATCCGCTCCTCGCCGCTCGGCAGGCACATGGAGCTCGTCGCCTGGCTCAAGACCGAGCACGGACTGGGCCACGGGCACGCCAACGCGCTCGTCGCCCACACCCTCGCCGAGGACAGCGGAAAGTAGGACGCCGGGCCCCGCGGAAAGCGGGACCCGGCGGACGGAGGCGGGAGCGGACGGAGGCGGGAGCGGGCGGTGGCGGGTGACGCGGCGCTACGCGTCCCCGTCCCCGTCCCCGTCACCGTCCTCCGGCCCGTTCTCCTCCGCCAGTGCCGCGTCCAGGCGGGCCCGGGCTCCGTCCAGCCACCGCCGGCACACCTTCGCCAGCTCCTCGCCCCGCTCCCACAGGGCGAGGGACTCCTCCAGCGTCGTACCGCCGGCCTCCAGCCGCCGTACGACCTCGATCAGCTCGTCCCGCGCCTGCTCGTACCCGAGCGCCTCGGACACGGCCGCGGCCTGCTCCACCTCGCTGGTCATCCACTCACCCTATGCGTCGACTCGTACGGAGAAATCACCCTCGGACACGCGTGCGCGCAGCGTCTCGCCCGGCTCCACCTCGGCGGGATCCCGCACCGCCTGCCCGTCGGACCGCTGCAGCACGGCGTACCCGCGCTCGAGCGTCGCGGCGGGGGAGAGGGCCACCACGCGCGCGTGCGTGTGCGTCAGCTCGGAGTCGGCCCGGTCGAGCTGGTGCCGCAGGGAACGGCGGCCCCGCTCCAGCAGGGCCGTCACCTGCCCGGCCCGCTCGTCGACCATCCGGTGCGGATCCTGGATCGACGGCCGGGCCAGCGCGTGCGCCAGCCCCCGCTCCTCCCGGTCGACGAACGCCGCCACGCACCGCCGCGCCCGGTCCCGCAGCTGCCGCACCCGCTCGTACTCCTCGCCCACGTCCGGCACCACCTTCTTCGCGGCGTCGGTCGGCGTGGAGGCGCGCAGATCGGCTACGAGGTCCAGCAGCGGGCTGTCCGGCTCGTGCCCGATCGCCGAGACGACCGGCGTGCGGCACGCGGCGACCGCGCGCACCAGTTGCTCGTCGGAGAACGGCAGCAGGTCCTCCACGCTGCCGCCGCCGCGCGCGACGACGATGACGTCCACGTCGTCCCTCGCGTCCAGCTCCTTCACCGCCTGCACCACCTGCGGCACCGCGTGCACCCCCTGCACGGGCACGTTGCGCACCTCGAAGCGGACGGCCGGCCAGCGGCTGCGGGCGTTCTCCAGCACGTCCCGCTCGGCCGCCGACGCCCGCCCGCACACCAGGCCGATCAGCTGCGGCAGGAACGGCAGCGGCTTCTTCCGCTCCGGCGCGAACAGCCCCTCGCGCGCGAGCGACTTCTTCAGCTGCTCCAGCCGCGCCAGCAGCTCCCCGACACCCACCGGCTTGATCTCGGCCGCCCGCAACGACAGCTGCCCGCGCGGCGCGTACCACTCCGGCTTGGCGTGCACGACGACGCGGGCACCCTCGCCGACCACGTCCGCCACCGCGTCGAACACCTGCCGGTAGCAGGTCACGCTCACGGAGATGTCGTACGACGGGTCGCGCAGTGTCAGGAACACGACCCCCGCGCCGGGGCGCCGCGACAACTGCGTGATCTGCCCCTCGACCCACACCGCGCCGAGCCGGTCGATCCAGCCCCCGATCAGCCGTGACACCTCGCCGACGGGCAGGGGAGCTTCGGGTGACGTGTTCGCAGCCATGCGCCCGAGCGTAACGGCCGGGTACGACAACGGCCCCCGCCCGGACACGCCGCCCTCGTACCCGTTCGTCGTGCCCCCACGGGCGGCCACGCCTCACGTCCCCGCCGTGTTCCTCCCGCGCGCCTGCGCGGCCAGGACCACCAGGCCGGCCGCCAGCCAGACCGCCCCCACCACCTGCGCGGTCCCCGACGCCTCCACGATCACCGCGACCGTGATCGCCGCGCCGGCCGCCGGCACCAGCACATGCCGCCACCAGCTCACCGGCCCCCCGCGGCGCCGCACCGCGAACCAGCCCACCACGCTCGCGTGCAGCAGCGTGAACGCGGTCAGCGCGCCGACGTCCACCACCGACACCAGATGGTCGAGGCCGTCGTCACGCCGTGCCGCCCACACCGCCGCGACCAGCGTGATCACGGCCGCCACCAGCAGCGCCACCCGCGGCACCCCGCCGTCCGTGCGCGCCAGCGCCCCCGGCAGCCGCCTCTCGCGGCCCATCGCGAACAGCAGCCGCCCGGCCGCCGCCTGCCCGGCCAGCGCCGCGAACGCCGCGCCGATCGCCTTGCTCACCGCCACCAGGTCGTGCAGCCACGTCCCCACGGACGAGTCCACCGCGTCGTAGAAAGCCGACCCCTGCCGCTCCGGCTCCGCCGCCAGCCGCGCCGACGACACCGGCTCCAGCAGCGCCACCAGGTACGTCTGCGCCACGAACAGCACACCCGCCAGCGCCAGACAGAACAGCAGCGCCCGCGCCACCTTCGCCGACCCGCCGGTCACCTCCTCCGCGAACGTCGCGATCGCGTCGAAGCCCAGGTACGACAGCACCGCCACCGACACCGCGCCCACCACCGCCGACAGCGCGAACGCCCCCTGCGACCCGTCCCCCGACAGCGGCGACAGCCAGCCCCGCTCGGCCCCGTCACGCGCCAGGACCACGACCGCCGCCACCACGAACACCAGCAGGACCACGATCTCCAGGGCGAGCACCAGGAAGCCCACCCGGGCCGCCGTCCGCACCCCCCACAGGTTCAGCGCCGTCGTGACGACCACCGCGAGCGCCGTCCACACCCACCGCGACACCTGAGGCACCAGCGCCTCCATGGCGATGCCGGAGAACAGGTAGGCCACCGCCGGGATCAGGACGTAGTCCAGCATCGCCATCCACCCGGCGACGAAACCGGCCCCGTCGCCGAGCCCCACGCGCGCGTAGGCGAACACCGACCCCGCCTGCGGCACCACCCGCACCATCTGGGCGTAGCTGAACGCGGTGAACGCCATCGCGACCGTGGCGATCAGGTACACGAGCGCCACCGCGCCGTGCGACTTGGCGTCCAGCGTGCCGAAGACGCCGACCGGCGCCATCGGCGCGATGAACAGCAGCCCGTAGACCACCAGGTCCCGGAAGCCCAGACTGCGCTTCAGCCGGTGTTCCCCACCGGTCCCCCGGGCCGTCGTACCGGTCTCGGACATCGTGCCTCCGCCAGCGCATCGCACCTGTGCCTCGGACTGTGCCCGGGGCCCTCCCCGCAGGGGTCCCCGTCGGCGTCCCCGTCAGTCTCCCCGGCGACGCCGCGCCCACGCGATCTCTGACCCGCCGAACGCGGCCGTACGATGGGCCCATGACCGCTTCGCCTGGCCGCCGTGTCCTGCTCGCCGCCCCCCGTGGCTACTGCGCGGGTGTGGACCGCGCCGTGATCGCCGTCGAGAAGGCCCTGGAGCAGTACGGGGCCCCCGTCTACGTCCGGCACGAGATCGTCCACAACAAGTACGTCGTCCAGACCCTGGAGAAGAAGGGCGCCATCTTCGTCGAGCAGACGGAGGAGGTCCCGCCGGGGAACATCGTCATGTTCTCCGCGCACGGCGTGGCCCCCGTCGTCCACGAGGAGGCCGAGCGCGGCAGGCTCGCCACCATCGACGCCACCTGCCCCCTCGTCACCAAGGTGCACAAGGAAGCCGTCCGCTTCGCCAATGACGACTACGACATCCTCCTGATCGGCCACGAGGGCCACGAGGAGGTCATCGGCACCTCCGGCGAGGCCCCCGACCACATCCAGCTCGTCGACGGCCCCGAGGACGTCGCGAAGGTCGAGGTCCGCGACCCGTCGAAGGTGGTGTGGCTGTCGCAGACCACCCTCTCCGTCGACGAGACGATGGAGACCGTCGACGCGCTCAAGGAGAAGTTCCCGCAGCTCGTCTCCCCGCCGAGCGACGACATCTGCTACGCCACGCAGAACCGCCAGCTCGCCGTCAAGCAGATGGGCGCCGAGGCCGACCTGGTGATCGTCGTCGGCTCCCGCAACTCCTCCAACTCCAAGCGGCTCGTCGAGGTCGCCAAGCAGGCCGGCGCGCGCGACGCGTACCTGGTGGACTTCGCCGACGAGATCGACGAGGCCTGGCTGGAGGGCGTGACTACGGTCGGCGTCACCTCCGGCGCCTCCGTCCCGGAGGTGCTGGTCGAGCAGGTCCTGGAGTGGCTCGCGCAGCGCGGCTTCGAGGACGTGGAGATCGTCAAGGCCGCCGAGGAGTCCATCACCTTCTCGCTGCCCAAGGAGCTCCGCCGCGACCTGCGCGAGGAGGCCGCCGCGCTGGTCGCCGAGCGGGGCGGATCCGGTACGGCGGGGGAGTGAGCGTCCGGGCCACCGAGCCGTGTGACGGTCGGTGGCCCGTCGTAACGTGGAGCCATGCAGATCTTCGGCGTGGACATCGGCGGATCCGGGATCAAGGGCGCCCCCGTGGACCTCGACAGAGGCGACCTGGCCCAGGAACGCCACAAGGTGCTCACCCCGCACCCGGCGACCCCGGACGGGGTGGCCGACGGGGTGAAGCAGGTCGTGGACCACTTCGGGTGGAGGGGCCCGGTCGGACTCACCTTCCCCGGCGTCGTCACCGACGGCGCGACGGTCCGTACGGCGGCCAACGTCGACAGGAGCTGGATCGACACGGACGCCCGGGCCCTGTTCGGCGAGCGGCTGGGCGGGCTCGAGGTGACGGTCGTCAACGACGCCGACGCGGCGGGCGTCGCCGAGATGCACTTCGGCGCCGGCCGCGGCCGGCGGGGCACGGTCGTCCTGCTCACCTTCGGCACGGGCATCGGCAGCGCCGTGTTCACCGACGGCGTCCTCGTGCCCAACACCGAGCTCGGCCACCTCGAGCTGGACGGGCACGAGGCGGAGAAGCGGGCCTCCAGCAAGGCCAAGGACGACCACGACCTGTCGTGGGAGCAGTGGGCCGGGCGGGTGCAGAAGTACCTCGCCCACGTCGAGATGCTGTTCTCCCCGGAGCTGTTCATCATCGGCGGCGGGGTCAGCCGCAAGTCCGCCAAGTTCCTGCACCGCATCGAGGGCGTCCGGGCCGAGATCGTCCCGGCGCAGTTGCAGAACAACGCGGGCATCGTGGGGGCGGCGATGCGCGCGGCGGGCTGACCGCCGGGCCGCGCCGGCCGTCGGTCCGGGGCGGACACCGCCCCGCGGCCGCCGCTTCGGGGCGGTGCCAGGCGGCCGTCACGTCCCGGCCGGTCTCGTCCTGGCCGGTTTCGTCCGCGGTCTTCACGTCGTCGGCCGGCCCCGGGCGGCCTGAGGGTTCCTGGCGGCCCGGGGGCCCCGGCCGGCCTGGGGGCTCTGAGGGCTCCGGGCGGACTGGACGGACTGGGCCGACCGGCCGGCCCGGGGGATCCGGGCGGACGGGGCGGTCCGGGCGGACGGGGCGGACGGGGCGGTCCGGCGCCGTACCAGCCGGACCCGCCGGGTGATCACGATCGCCCCGGCGATCAGCGTCCCGCCGTACAGCCACCCGGCCTCGGTGGCCAGCGCGGTCACCAGTCCCATCAGCCGGTCCCCGAGGCCGGTGCCGCCGTCGGTGACGGTCACCAGTCCCGCGGCGAAGGCGATCGGCACGACGACGGGCGCGGTCAGCAGGTCACCCCGGTGCACCCAGCACGCCGTGAGCACGCACACCGGCAGGAACAGCACGCCGTACACCGTCAGGGACCCGCCGAACAGCAACGCGTCCAGGAATCCCAGCACGGTCATCACCGCCGTGCAGAACAGACCGCTGCCCAGGCCGGTCAGCCGCGGATTGGGAATGTCACGCACCCGCCGCAGGAGCCGTACGGCCCGCAGCAGGGGCGGCACCGGCGTCCCCGGCCCGGACGGCCGGGAGCCCGCCGTCCCTGCCGCCCCTGGCCTTCCCGCCGGGCGGCGCACGCCGCCGCCCGCGTTCGGCACGACGGGCCGGACCGGCTCTCTCGCCGGGACGCCGCCCGCTCCCCGCCCCTGCGGGGGCAGCGGCGCCCGGTCCCGTCGCGGTCCGTACTGCGCAGGTCGCGTCCTGTGTTGCTCCACTGCACCAACTTAGGTCGGTTTATGTGCCGAATAGGCCGACTGACACGCCGTGGGACGGTACCCGGGCAGGCGTTCGACATGCGGCGCGGCCGATACCGGACACCCCGTAGACTGGTGGATCGGCCCTGCCTGGCCTGCCCTCCGCATCCTCACGTACGGGAAGTCGCAACGTGTCGCTCACGATCGGAATCGTCGGTCTGCCGAATGTCGGCAAGTCGACCCTTTTCAACGCCCTGACCAAGAACGACGTGCTCGCGGCCAACTACCCGTTCGCCACGATCGAGCCCAACGTCGGCGTCGTGGGCGTCCCCGACCCGCGCCTGACGAAGCTGGCCGAGATCTTCTCCTCCGAGAAGGTCCTCCCGGCCACCGTCGACTTCGTCGACATCGCGGGCATCGTGCGCGGCGCGAGCGAGGGCGAGGGCCTGGGCAACAAGTTCCTCGCCAACATCCGCGAGTCCGACGCGATCTGCCAGGTCATCCGCGCCTTCAAGGACGAGAACGTCGTCCACGTCGACGGCAAGGTCTCGCCCAAGGACGACATCGAGACGATCAACACCGAGCTGATCCTCGCCGACCTGCAGACCATCGAGAAGGTCCTGCCCCGCCTCCAGAAGGAGTCGCGGATCAAGAAGGACGTCGCGCCGAAGGTCAAGGCCGTCGAGGAGGCCAAGGAGATCCTGGAGAAGGGCGACACGCTCTTCGCCCACGGCGTGGTCCAGGGCAGCGAGCGCGCCGAGCTCCTCCACGACCTGCACCTCCTCACGACGAAGCCCTTCCTCTACGTCTTCAACGTCGACGAGGACGAGCTGACCGACGAGGACTTCAAGAACGAGCAGCGCGCCCTGGTCGCCCCCGCCGAGGCGATCTTCCTCAACGCCAAGCTGGAGGCGGACCTCGCCGAGCTGGACGAGGACGAGGCCCTGGAGCTCCTCCAGTCCGTCGGTCAGGAAGAGCCCGGCCTCGCCACCCTCGCCCACGTCGGCTTCCGCACCCTCGGCCTGCAGACCTACCTGACGGCCGGCCCCAAGGAATCCCGCGCCTGGACCATCAAGAAGGGCGCCACCGCCCCCGAGGCCGCCGGTGTCATCCACACCGACTTCCAGAAGGGCTTCATCAAGGCCGAGGTCATCTCCTTCGACGACCTGGTCGAGACGGGCTCGGTCGCCGAGGCCCGCGCCAAGGGCAAGGCCCGCATGGAGGGCAAGGACTACGTCATGCAGGACGGCGACGTGGTGGAGTTCCGCTTCAACGTCTGAGCGGATGAAATGACACCACGTCGCTGACGTGGTAAACCAGCAGGTCAGATGGGGCCCACTTCTCCGGAGGTGGGCTCCTGGTCTTTCCCCGTGCTGGATGGGTGCTGGATCAGCTGATCGATCATCAGCCGTTTCCCCTCTCGGACGGAACCAAGAGTGGTACGTTATTCAGTACCACTTGATGGGAGAGTTGAAGTCATGTCCATGACCGCGAGTGAAGCCCGCAAGGAACTGTTTCCGTTGATCAAAAAGGTCAACGAGAACCATGAAGCCATCGAGATCGTCTCCAAGCACGGCAACGCGGTGCTTGTTTCGGCCGAGGATTACGCGGCGCTGCGTGAGGGCTCCTACCTCCTGCGCTCGCCGGCGAACGCACGGCGGCTGCTCAAGGCTTACGAGAACGCTCTGTCTCACATCAATGTGTCGGAGCGTGAGCTGATCGATCCCGAGTCGCCGGACGCGGGTGCGGGTGCCGCGTGAGGCTTGTCTTCGAGGATCAGGGCTGGGAGGACTACACGTCCTGGCTCAAGAGCGACCGCAAGATGCTCGCCCGGATCAACAAGCTCATCGAAGATGTCAGACGTGACCCCTTCACGGGCATCGGCAAGCCGGAGCCGCTGAAGTATCACCTGCCTGGAGCCTGGTCGCGGCGGATCGACGAAGAACACCGCCTCATCTATTTGGTGACGGGTGAGGAGATCGTCATCCTCGCTGCCCGGTATCACTACTGATCGGTGAGTGCCCGGTGTGCTGGGGCGTCTCTTCGGTGCTGAGGACTACTTTTAAACCCCAATTTTCGAACGCGGGATCCCTGTGTTCGACGTTCAACTCTAATGTAGCTGAGTTCCGGTTAAACCTCTCGTATGGCGAAAATAGGAGCTGCTGAATGGCTGATGTCACCTTCCTTAGTCAGGCCGAACCAGCTGATGAGTACGGTCGCGCTCTTTACGCAGTGTCGCGATCAAATCTGAGAGCTCATTTTGATGAATTGTCGCAAGCGGATCTCGAGGACCTCAACTGCGATCGCGTTGATGACACGTTTTGACAGCTCGCTAAGCTAGCTCGCCTCCATCGCGACAAGGGGTCCCGCGGGGATGGGTTTGAGTGGGCCGTTCACGAAGCGATTGTCGGTGGCGAACCACGCGTTACCGATCTGGTCAGCGAAGCGCTCAGAAAGGTGAGCCCTAGGGCATTCGCTAACTTGGACAGGCCGACGTCTCTGATGTTCGGGCGCGAGCGTGCACGCCATCTCGGATTCACTGAGGCCGTCGTCAACAACGCGAGTGGTGATGCGGTGTTGTTGCCTGATGAGTCAGGGCGCCCGTTCGCATTTGGATCCTGGGTGCCGATCGCTGCTCGCGGTGTCGCCGCCGAACCTGATCTGCGGGAACGGATCAAGAAGGTATGGAAGACCGACCTGTTCCTAAGTAGTACGGAGAAGGCGCGGTTCGCCGCCGCGACCATCAAGAGTAATTGGCATCAACTCGAAGATGGAAATGGGCTCCGAGTGGCGATTGTTCCACAGGCCCTGGACCTTCCGGCGGGATATCAGAGGTGGAAAAATCTCCATCTGATTGCACTGCCGGACCCGGACGGCTTCATGGGTTTGTTTAACGATGCGTATGAGGCGGTTGCTGAAGCGATTCTGGCGGTTGGCAGACATGATCGTGCACCCTATTATTATAAGCCGAGTGCGAAGGCTCAGAAGATCCAGGCGCAGCTGGAGAAGTATGGGAAGGTGAAGGTGATCGATATACTTGACGCCCTGAACGAAGCCGCGCAGCAGAATCTGATTGCTGTTGACCGTAAGCTCATGTCGGTGGAAGCTCCGACCTGGCTCAATATCAATGAAAAGCGCACCCCCATCATCGCACCGAGGCCGGCGTTCGAGAAGCTCGACTGAACTCGGAGGTGGCACGGGTGTGTCCGGTCGATGGTCTCGAAGCCGATTCTGACCTCATCCAAGTGGCGCGTCGATCTGGCCCTTGTTCGCAGGAAGTTGAACCTCCCGCGTCATGAGGGATATCCGCCAGCTGATCGTGCGCTTACGCTCGGAAGGTGGTCCTGCCCCCTCACCGCCTACCAGCTCAGGGTGTCCTCGGTCGGGTGGCGGTGGGCAGATTCCTTGTCGCCGTCGCCGTCGCCGTCTCGGGCGCTGGATGTGCTGGGTGACCTCGCACCGTGCTGGATCGGTGCTGGATGAGGCTTGCGAGAATCGTGTTTCCGCAGGTGGAAGCTCCGTATCGGAGATTCCGCTTCAACGTCTGATCCCGCGCCCAGAGGCGGCCTGACCTGCGAGGACGCGGGCCAGCCGTCTTGCTGTCCGCAGCAGTCCGCAGAACTCGAAGGGGGCCGGAACTCCTCGGCGTCCTAGCCGGCGTTTCAGACTTTGACGACCTCTACGGCGGGGCCGCAGAGGAGCGTCAGGTCCTCCGGGTCGGAAGTGAGGACGGTGACTGGCTGGGGTGCGGTGCGGGCGATGACAGCGAAGGCGGCGTCGACGGCGTATTTGTGGCCGTGGAGATGGTGGGCGTGCAGGAGGGCCGCGGCCTGGTCGGTGATCTCCTTGGTGACGTCGCGAACGTCGACGCGGGAGAGGACCCATTTGATGCGGGCGGGGTGGATACGCTCGTAGTCGGCCTCAAGGGTGGTCATGGCGCTTGTGGCCACGCGGATGCCCTCTTCTGATGCCGCCTGCACCATGGCCACGACGGTACGGTCCTTGCGGTAGAGCTTCGAGAGGCCTTCGCTGTCGAGCAGCAGGGTGCCGGGCATCAGGCGGCGGCCCCGCCCTCCTGTCGGTGGTCATGGCGCAGCAGCGCGCGGGCGGCCTCGACCTCCTCGCGGGTGAGCGCGTCATTGTCGGTCTCGAAGTCGGTGACGATCTCCCGGAGTTTGTCCATGGCGACCCGTTGTTCGAGGGCTTCGGCGACGTAGGCGGAGAAGCCGCCGGGTCCGACGTGGGCGCGTACGGCCTCGGCTAGGTCCTCAGGCAGGCTGATCGAGTACTTCCTGCTACTGCTCATGGTGCCGATCCTACTGCTGGTCGTAAGTCTTCGGGTGTGCATGGTCGCGGCAGTGCAGAGTGTGCAGACCAGCGTGCTCTGCCCTCTGCCTTGCCGGGGCCCGCACGGTCCGCAGACAGTCCGCAGGACACCCGTAAGCGTCCGTCCGAAGCCAACGCACGCCAACGGAGAAATGCCTAGTAAGGGCGCTGGAGGTGGCTCCGTCGCAGGTTGGGAGCGGTGGGCAGATATTCCGCTTCAACGTGTAGCGGGTGACATGCCGCCACGTCGTTGATCTGGCAGACGTGCAGGTCAGAGAGGGCTCGACTCTTCGGGGGCGGGCCATTGGTCTTTTCCGTGCTGGGATGGTGCTGGGAGAGGATCGGGATGTGCGCGCTGGGATTTGTCTGAGCAGCGTGCTGGCTGATTGTGGAAGGTGGCGCGGACGCAGCGGGGGGAACGTGGGCCGGGAAGCCCGCCGCTTCGCACCGGACGCTGTTCCCGGTGGTCGGGGCACGGTGGTCGGGGCACGTGGCGGGAGCGTGCGGCCGATTCCAGCCGGGCCGGGAGGGGTTCGTGGTGCCGGCCTCGTCCCGGTCTGCGGGGCGGGGCCGGCGGTGAGGCGCCGTGGAGCGGTTCGGCGCGTTCTCGCAGGCCGACCAGGCACTGGCGGGAGACGAGGACATCGCGCTCCCGGCCGGCGGACGACGCGCCCGCACGGCCGCCCCCGCGGTCCTCAGGAGCGAGGAGTACGCGTCCGCGCTCGCCGCCCACACCACGGACGTCCTCGGCTGCCCGGCCGTCGCGGAGCCGGTTCTGGCCGCCGCCCGCGGGTGACCCCCGTCGCGGGTGACCCCCGCGCCGGGACCCGCGCCCTCACGCCCGCAGGTACGCGAGCACCGCGAGCACCCGCCGGTGCCCCTCGGTGTCCACCGGGAGGTCCAGCTTGTTGAAGATGTTGCCGATGTGCTTGTTCACGGCCGCCTCGCTGATGAACAGGTGCTTCGCCAGATTCGCGTTGGTGCGGCCCTCCGCGATCAGCGAGAGCACCTCGCGCTCGCGGGCGCTGAGCCGCTCGAGGGGGTCCTGGCGCAGCTGGACCAGCTGGTGGATGACCTCGGGGTCCACCACCGTCCCGCCGGCGGCGACCCGTTCGATCGCGGCCGTGAAGTCCGCCACCGCGCTCACGCGCTCCTTGAGCAGGTAGCCCACCCCGGCACCGCCGCCCGAGTCCAGCAGGCGCAGGGCGTACGAGCGTTCCACGTACTGGCTGAGCACGAGCACGGGCAGCCCGGGGAACTCCGCGCGCAGCCCGACCGACGCCCGCAGCCCGTCGTCACCGAGCGAGGGCGGCATCCGTACGTCCGTGACGATCAGGTCGGGGCGGTCGGCGCGTACCGCCTCGGTCAGGGCGTCGGCGTCACCGACCGCCGCCACCACTTCGTGGCCGACCCGTTCGAGCAGCCCGATCAGACCTTCGCGCAGCAGAACGGCGTCCTCGGCCACGATCAGGCGAAGCGACACGGAACCTCCACGTGCAACAGGGTGGGACCACCGACCGGACTCGACACCCGCATCCGGCCGTCGAGAGCGGTGACCCGGTCCGCGAGGCCGGTCACACCGCTGCCCGAGGGATCGACCCCGCCCCGGCCGTCGTCCTTGATGTCGAGGACCAACAGATCGGCATGGTAGCGAGCGTGGACCTCGGCGGTCGTGGCACCGCTGTGCTTGGCGATGTTCGTCATGGCCTCGTTGATCAGGTAGTACATCGTCGTCTCGAGCTTCCTGGGCAGCCGCTGGGGGAGTTTCAGGTCCACGGTGACCGGGATCGGGAAGCGGCCCGCGTAGTCCTCGACGGCCGCGACGAGACCGTGGTCGGCGAGGACCGGCGGGTTGAGGCCCCGGATCAGGGCCCGCAGCTCCTGGTGAGCGGTGGAGAGCTGCTTCTCCGCCCGGGTGAGCAGCCCGTCCAGCGCGGAGCCCTCCTCGACGTCCATGCGCATCATGCCCAGGGTCATGCCCAGCGACACGAGATGCTGCTGGGCCCCGTCGTGCAGGTCGCGCTCGATGCGTATCCGCTCGGCGTCGAAGGAGTCGAGCAGCCGCGACTGCGAGGCACGCACCTCGCGCAGCTCCTCGCCGAGTTCCCGGTCCCGCGGTGCGAGGAAGGTGCGGGCCATGGCGGCGCGCGCCCCCGCCCACGAGGTCACCGTGTACGGCGAGGACAGCAGCACGATCACGCCGAACACCGTCCACGGCCAGGTGTCGCCGTCGGTCGAGGCGATGGTCGTGGCCGGCACCCCGAAGGAGAAGCCGAGCACCAGCAGGTCGAGCCACCACAGGGCCGCGGCCGACAGGAGCGTGAACATCAGCTCCCGCCAGGTGGCCTGCTCCTTGAGCCGGGTGGCGGCCCAGCCGCGCAGGCCCGGGGCGTCCGGGGGGCGGTGCGGGTCGGACAGGCGGTCGCGGTCGACCAGCCGCAGCCGCCGACGCTCCACCGTGGCCACCACGGTGGAGGCGAGGACCAGACCGACCAGCGGCGCGACGCCGATCAGCACGACGAGCAGGGCCAGGCCGGCGGCCAGGCCGAGGGCGAAGACCAGCACCGCCGCGGCGCCGACCACGACACCGCTGCTCAGATACGCAAGGGATCGCCAGGGCCAGCTGGAGGTCAGAAAGCTCAGGGGACGCTGAGTCATGGCCTGCCAGGCCGTGGTGGGTTGCATGCGGTCAACGCTATCCAGGGGGCCTCTTCCCGGTCTCCGTGACTCATGACGGCACCCCCTGCCCCGCCCCGCCGCCGCAGCGCTCCCGCGCCCCAAGTACGCCTGCCGGCAAGGCGGTCCGGCCGCACGGCGGCGCCCCCGCCGGACGGTTCCGGAGCACCTGGGTAGAGCTGGCTCTACCTCAGGAGTAGAGAGCGGATCAGTGCTCCGGCCACCCTCTGAGCGGTGGAATCGGGGCATGACGACGACGAGCCACACCCTCCCCACACAGGACGCGGTCGAACTCCACGGTCTCCGCAAGGTGCACGGCACCGGCGGGCGACGGGTCACCGCCCTGGACGGTGTCTCCCTCGGCTTCCCGCGCGGTACCTTCACCGCGATCATGGGCCCCTCCGGTTCCGGCAAGTCGACCCTGCTGCAGTGCGCGGCCGGCCTCGAACAGCCCTCCGAGGGCAGGGTCGTCCTCGCGGGCGTGGACATCGGCCGGCAGAACGAGAAGGAGCGCACCGAACTGCGCCGCAAGCACGTCGGCTTCGTGTTCCAGGCCTTCAACCTGGTCGAGTCCCTGACGGCCGCGCAGAACGTGGAGCTCCCGTCCCGGTTCGCCGGCCGCAGGGTCGGCCGCGAGCAGGTCGAGCAGGCCCTCGCCGCCGTGGGACTCGCCGAACGCGCGGGACACCGCCCCAGCGAGCTCTCCGGCGGCCAGCAGCAGCGCGTCGCTCTCGCCCGTGCCCTGGTCACCCGTCCCGACGTCCTCTTCGCGGACGAGCCGACCGGCGCCCTGGACACCGTCACCTCCCGCGAGGTGCTCCGGATGATGCGGATGCTGGTCGACGAGGAGGGCCAGACCACCCTGATGGTCACCCACGACCCGGTGGCCGCGGCCCGCGCCGACGTCGTCGTCTTCCTCAAGGACGGCCGGATCGCCGATCGCATCCCGCTCGACCACCGGGCCGGCGTGGACAACGCCGCGGCGATCGCCACCCACATGGCCCGGCTGGAGGCCTGAGAGACATGCTGATCCTCGCGAACGTCCGTGAACGCTGGTCCGGGTTCCTCGGCGCCTTCGTCGCCGTCCTGATCGGCGTCGCCCTGATCACCACCACGCTGGTCATCTACGACTCCGCCCGGCCGAAGGTCCAGCCGCGCTACGAGGGCACCGCGGCCCTCGCCCTGCCGAAGCAGGCCGTCGACGCCGACGGCAGCCCCGAGGACCGGATGCCCTGGAGCAGGTCCGAGGCCGAGCCGCTCGTCTCCGGACTCGCGAAGGTCCCGGGCGTAGCCGAAGCCGTGGTGGACCGCTCCTTCTACGCCCAGGCGATCATGGACGGCAGGCCCGTCGCCGACGAGGGCGCCCTGGAGTCCGGACACGGCTTCTCCAGCGCCCGGACGGCCCCGTACGAGCTGGTCTCCGGCCGGGCCCCCGCCGCGGCGGACGAGGTCGTGGTCGACCGCGCCCTGGGCGTGGCCGTGGGCAGCGAACTGACGGTCAACATCACCCAGGGACGTGAGCGGTTCGAGGTCGTCGGCACCGTGGACGGTCCCGGCTACTACTTCAGCGAGGAGTTCGCCGCCCGGCAGCAGCCCGGTGTCCGCGCCATCGCCCTGATCCCCGACAGGGGTGCCGACACCGGCGCGATCGTCACCGCCGCGAAGAAGGTCCTCGGCGACAGCGGCAGCGTGGTCTTTGGCGAGGGACGGGCCGAGCTGCAGCCCTCGTACATCGAGCACAAGCGCTTCCTCGGCGTCCAGCTGATCAGCGCGATGGCCGTCCTCGGCCTGTTCACCACCGTGTTCGTGGTCGCCTCCATGCTGGTCCTGTCCACCGGGATGCGCCGCCGCGAGATCGGTCTGCTGCGCACCATCGGCGCCTCGCCGAAGCAGATCCGCCGCATGATCCTCGGGGAGGCCGCCGTGGTCGGCCTGGCCGGCTCGATCGCCGGCTGCGTGGCCGGTGTGGCCGCGGCGCCGCTGCTGCTCTCCGTCCTCGAAGGCCTGGACGTGGCCCCGCCCGGCACGGAGATCGCCGTCGTCCCCTGGCCGCTGCTCACGGCCTCCGTGATCGGTGTCGGCGTCAGCGTGACCGGCGCCTGGTCGGCCGGCCGCAAGGCCGCCGGGGTCGCCCCCGTCGAGGCGCTGCTCGACAGCCGCTCGGCCAACAAGGGGATGGGGCACGGACGCTGGATCGCCGGACTGTCCGTCCTCGGCCTGGGCGTCCTGCTCGCGATCGGCACCGCCGCCTCCAGCGCCGACAACCGCGTCAACATGGCGATCTTCGCCACCATGGCGCTGATCGTCGCGGCGGCCCTGCTGGCTCCCGTGTTCGTCGGGCCCGTCGGCCGGTTCCTGACCGCTCCGTTCCAGGGCGGCGGCAAGGCCGCCCCGGTCCTGATCCGGGCCGAACTGGTCGCCAACCCGCGCCGCGCCGCATCCCTGGTGGCCCCGGTGATCGCCGCGGTCGGCTTCGCGGTGCTGCTCAGCGGCATGGTGGAGACCATGCGGGTCGCCTACCCGGCCGGTGAGGCACTGAAGGTCGCGGGCCGGACGATCGTCACGCCGGACGGCACCCCGGGCAACACCGACGAGGCGGTCGCCGCCAACCCGGTCGGCAAGGCCGCCCTGCCGACCCGCGCGTTCGTCGGGACGGAGAAGGCGGAGAACGGCGAGAGCGCCGGCGCGCCCACCGTCCTGGACGTCCTGGGCAGCAGGGACCCGGAGTGGAACAAGCCGGGCGAGGCCGTCCTCGGCGAGAGGACGGCCGGTGAGCTGGGCCTGAAGCAGGGCCAGGAGGTCCCGGTCCGGTTCGCGGACGGCGCCACCGTCACCCTCCGCGTCGCCCGGGTGCTGCCCGACGATCCGGCCCGCGGTGACTTCGTGGTCGCCCGTGACCTGGTCCGCGCCCACGACCCGGCCGCGCTCACCGACGACATCTTCGTCCCGGGCGACGCCGAGGCCTCGGACGCGGTCCCCGGAGTCGCGCTGCACGACGCCGCCGAGTACGCCCTGGCCGACTACGACACCGATGCCGAGCTCACCGAGTCCCTGGCCATGATGCTGATCGTCATCGCCGTCGGCTACAGCGTGATCGCCGTCGCCAACAGCATGGCCATGGCGGCCCACGGCCGGCGCCGCGACTTCGGGGTGATGAGGTCGGCCGGCGGCACCGTCCGCCAGCTCCTGCTCACCTCGGCCGGTGAGACCACCCTGGTCGTCGTCATCGGCGCCGCCCTCGGTGTCCTGGTCACACTGCCCCCGCTGGCCGGGATGGCGGCCGGTCTCTCCGAGGCCACCTCCTCGGACGTGGGCCTGCACCTGAACTCCGGTGTCATCGTCGTCGCCGTCGTCGGCACCCTGGTGGCGGCCGTGCTCGCCGGCGTCGCGGTCACGTCGAAGACCCTGAGGAGGCAGGCGGCGTAGCTCGCCGACGGCCCGGGGCACGAGCCCCCGGCCGTGCCCGCGGTGATGCGCGGACGGCGGTGTCCACGGCAAGGTGAGCGAGACCCGCGTCCTCCTCCTGGCCGGTGTCGACGACAGGTCTCCCCGCTTCCGGCACAGCGGCTCCGAACGGGGCGGCCGCCGCCCCGGCTCCGATGACGCCCCCGCGGAGGTGTGACGGGCTCCCCTATGGGCAGAAAATGCCTGCGTAAAGCCCCCCGACCCCATAGATCATCACTTCGAGTGATTCTCTGGCCTTCACTTGCCTGACGTGTTCCACGGTTGTCACGCTGTCGCTGTCTGTACAACCTGATGGGAGCGGCCAGTGACATTCGGTGAGCAGCCGGCGTACCTGCGTGTCGCGGGTGATCTCCGCCAGAAGATCGTCGACGGCCTGCTGCCGCCCCACACCCGCCTCCCCTCCCAGGCCAGGATCCGCGAGGAGTACGGCGTCTCGGACACCGTCGCCCTGGAGGCGCGCAAGGTGCTCATGGCGGAGGGCCTGGTCGAGGGCCGCTCCGGCTCGGGCACCTACGTGCGCGAGCGGCCCGTGCCCCGGCGCATCGCCCGCTCCGGATACCGGCCGGCCGGCGGCGCCACCCCCTTCACCCAGGAACAGGCCGACGCCGAGGCGCGCGGCACCTGGGAGTCGCGCAGCGAACAGGCCGAGGCGAGCGGCGCCGTCGCCGAGCGGCTCGGGATCGAGCCCGGGGACCGCGTGATGTGCACCCGGTACGTCTTCCGGGAGAACGGCGAGGCGATGATGCTGTCGACCTCCTGGGAGCCGCTCGACCTCACCGGCCGCACACCGGTGATGCTGCCCGAGGAGGGACCGCTCGGCGGCATGGGCGTCGTCGAGCGGATGGCCGCCATCGACGTCGTCGTGGACAACGTCACCGAGGAGGTCGGTGCCCGCCCGGGTCTCGCCGAGGAACTCCTCGCCCTCGGCGGAGTGCCCGGACACGTGGTCCTGGTCGTCCAGCGCACCTTCTACGCCTCCGGCCGCGCGGTCGAGACGGCCGACGTGGTCGTCCCGGCCGACCGGTACCGGGTGGCGTACCACCTGCCCGTCAAGTAGCGGCCGCCCCGCCCGGTCCTGTCGGCAGGGCGCCGAGGCCCTTCGGCCGGTGTCGGGGAGCCGCCGAACCCGCCTCACCGCTGTGTGAGTGGGCGCACGCCCCCGTGCGCCCCCCGCGCCCCCTCGCCCGCGTCCGTACCGACGCCCGCCCCGGCCGACCGCGTACCGCACCGCGGAATTCCGGCCGTTCTCGCAGGTCGCCTCCCGTGCGTTCACCATGCCCGCGAACGGGGACATCGATGTTCCGGGACGGCGCACAGGGCATCGTGCGCCCCCGGCGATCTGGCTGGATGCGTACCTCTTTGTGCAAAGCCGTATTCGCTGTGTGAAGGTTAGGCGTAGGCTCGGGCATATGCGGATTGCGGTTTCCTCGGCGGGCGGGGCGCGGCGCGGGCCGCGAGCGGGATGTGGAGGGGCGCGATGAACGACAGCACGGTCACTCTTCCCTGGCTGGTCTTCCGCCAGGACGACAACGGCAATCGCTACCGCGTGGGCAGGTACGCGACCCGGGCCGAGGCCCAGAAGGTCGCGGACACCCTCGTCGGCCGCGGTCCCGAGCAGATGTACCGCGTGGAGAGGCTCGGCCCCGGCACCACCGGCCCGGCCGACTGACCCGGCACACCACCGCGTCGGCGCTCCCCGCGGACTCACTAGGCTCCGTCCCATGACGGAACGGATCGTGGTGGGCGCCGCCCTGATCGACGGCGGACGCCTGCTCGCCGCACGCCGCAGCGCACCGGCCGACCTGGCCGGCCGCTGGGAGCTCCCGGGCGGCAAGGTCGAGCCGGGGGAGACGCCCGAGGAGGCCCTCGTGCGTGAGTTGCGCGAGGAGCTCGGGGTGACGGCCGGGGTGGGTGAGCGGGTTCCGGGCCAGTGGCCGCTGAGGACCCCCTATGTGCTGCAGGTGTGGACCGCCCGCCTGCTGCCCGGCTCGGCGGTGCCCGCGCCCCTCGAGGACCACGACGCCCTGCGCTGGCTCACGCCCGCCGAGATCTGGGACGTGCCCTGGCTCGACCAGGACGTGCCGGCCGTCGAGCAGACCCTCGCGCGGCTCGCGTCGGAGGCCGGGGGCGCGCCGGGAGCGTAGACGGACCGACGGGTCCGCCCCCACGGACATCGGACCTCCGGGCACCCGGGCCTTTGGGCACCCGGCCCCGGACCCCCGGACACCCGGACGCCCGGCCCCGGGCGGTACCAAGACCGGCATAACGGGTATGAACCCGTAAACCCCCAGAAAAAGGACTCGCGGGGTTGTCGGCCGGGGAAGTGATCGGCGTGATCGGGACAGAGGGCGACCGCGTCGAGTGGGTCTTCCCCGGGGAGGCCGGTGCCGTGCACGACGCCCGCTCCCTCGTCCGCGGCCAGTTGCGCGGCTGGGACCTCGACAGCGTCGGTGACATCACCGAGCTGCTGGTCAGCGAGCTGGTCACCAACGCCCTGCGGCACGCCACCGGCCCGGTCGGCGTCCGGCTGGTGCGCCACCCCGACGGCCTGCGCGGCGTCCTGCTCGTCGAGGTCTCCGACCCGCTCCCCGAGCCGCCCCGCGCCCGCGCGCCCCGCCTCGAGGACGAGGGCGGTCGCGGACTGCAGCTGGTGGCCTCCTCCGCCCGCCGCTGGGGCACCCGGCCCGGCGGGACCGGCAAGGCGGTCTGGTTCGAACTCGCGGTGCCGGAATGACGCGGCGCGGACCGTGCCGACATGCCCCGGCATCCGGTACGGGCCGCCCGTCCGGCCGGTGCGGTCCGACGGCAGTTGCCGGGGTGCGTGATTCGATGGCGTGCCCGCTGGTTAGAAGAGGGGAAGTGTTGTCACGGTCCGGACCGAGAACCATCGGGACCGTGCTGTGATCGTGAACACCGTGTCGTGCGGCACCGTAGTGCTGGATACTGCGGGCAGCCGCCCCTGGTGACCGGTGCCGGGCGCGGTGAGCTGGAGGGGACGGTTCGCGTGAGCGAGATACCAGCGAGGGCCACGGGGCCCGAGGGCCCGTCGGACGATGCCGCGGCCGGTGCCGCGCGTGCGGCCGGCGGGGCCTGGACGGGCACCGGCCCGGGCGCCGGCCCGGCCGGTGACGTGCCGGCCGGCGACACCGTGTGGCAGAGCAGCCCGCCCGGCTCGATCTACGACTACATCAAGGTCGCGTCCTTCTCCATCGGCCCCGACGGACTCGTCGACCAGTGGAGCCTGCGCGCCGAGCAGGTCCTCGGCATCCCCGCCGAACTCGCCGTCGGCACCGACCCCATCGAGACCTTCATCGACCCCGACCTGCGGGAACGGGGCCAGCGGAAGATGGCCGAGATCCTCGACGGACGCGAGTGGACCGGCGTGGTCCCCTTCCGCGCCCCGTCCCCCGGCGCCGAGGGCGGCGAAGGACACGGGCGGCGCGGACCGCGCGGTCTCGCCGAGGTGTACGTCATGCCGACGCGGACGGAGGAGGGGGAGCGGGCCGCCGTCTGCATCGTCGTCGACGTCCGCACCCTGCGCACCATCGAGACCGACCTCGCCGCCTCCCAGGCGATCTTCGGCCAGTCCCCGTTCGGGTTCCTGCTGATCGACCCCGATCTGCGGGTGCGCCGCGCCAACCAGCGGTTCGCCTCGGTCTTCGGCGGCACGCCCGACGACCACCGGGGCAAGGGCGTCCACGACTACCTGCCGCGCGCCGAGGCCGACCGGGTCACCGCCACCCTGCGCCGGGTGCTGGAGACCGGCGAGTCCATCACCGACATGCACGTCACCGGCTTCGTGCCCGGCTCCGACGAACGCCGCCACTGGTCCGTCAACCTCTACCGCGTGCACAGCGGTTCCGGCCGCCCCATCGGCATCGCCTGGCTCGGCACCGACATCACCGCCCGCCGCGAGGCCGCCCGCGAGGCCGCCGCCGCCCGCCGCAACCTCGCCCTCCTCAACGAGGCCGGCGCCCGCATCGGCAACTCCCTCGACCTGGAGACCACCGCCCGCGAACTCCTCGGCGTCGTCGTCCCCGGCTTCTGCGACCTGGCCACGGTCGACCTCTACCAGGCCCTGCTGGTGGGCGACGAGACCCCGCCCGGTCTCCCCGACGGCAGCGCCGAACTGCGCCGCGTCGCCTTCTCCAGCGCCGTCTCCGGCGTGCCGTTCCACGGCACCGGCGAGCGCGTCGAGCTCGGCGCCGTCCACCACTACCCCTTCAACTCGCCCTGCGCCGACGCGCTGCGCACGGCACGCCCGCGCACCGTGACCGCCGAGGACGGGGGCCTGGTGCACTCCACGCTGGCCGTCCCCATGGTCGCCCACGACACCGTCGTGGGACTCGCGCAGTTCGCCCGGACCAAGGGCAGCGAGCCCTTCGGGGACCGCGACCGCGACCTCGCCGTGGAACTGGCCGCGCGCGCCGCTGTCTGCATCGACAACGCCCGCCTGTACCGGCGTGAGCACGAGCGGGCGCTGATACTGCAGCGCTCCCTGCTCCCGCCCGGCGACCCCGAGGCGTCCGGCCTCGACATCGCCTGCCGCTACCTGCCCGGCAACGCGGCCACCGGCCGCTCCAGCGAGGTCGGCGGCGACTGGTTCGACGTCATCGAGCTCCCCGGCCACCGCACCGCCCTCGTCGTCGGTGACGTCATGGGCCGCGGCCTGCGAGCCGCCGTCGCCATGGGCGAACTGCGCACCGCCGTACGGACGCTGGCGCAGCTCGACCTCGAACCGGCCGAGGTCCTCTCCCACCTGGACGAGATCGCCCGCGGCCTCGGCACTCCCGGGGGCGTGCAGCAGGCGACCCGCCCCGCCCGCCGCCCCCGCGAGGCGGACCTGTCCGAGGTGTACCTGGCGACCTGCGTCTACGCCGTCTACGACTCGGTGACCAGGCGCTGCACCTTCGCCAACGCGGGCCACCTGCCGCCCGTCCTGGTCGAGCCCGGCGAGTCCGCGCTGATGCTGGACGTGCCGCCGGGCCTGCCGCTCGGCGTCGGCGGGGAACCCTTCGAGGAGGTGGAGGTCGAACTGCCCGAGGGCGCCCTGCTCGCGCTCTACACGGACGGCCTGGTCGAGAGCCGCGACCATCCCCTCGACGAGGGGCTCCAGGCGTTCGTCGGCGCGCTCACCGACCCCGCGCGCCCCCTGGAGGACGTCTGCGACCAGGTCCTCCACACCCTCGACAGCCACCACGGCGAGGACGACATCGCCCTGCTGATGGCCCGCGTCCAGGGCCTGCCCGCCGATTCCGTCGGCGACTGGACCCTGCCGCGCGAGCCGCGCAGCGTCGGCCGCGCCCGCGAGTACGCCCGCGCCCAGCTGCTCGCCTGGGACCTGGAACCCCTGGTCGACACGACGGAGCTGCTGGTCAGCGAACTGGTCACCAACGCCCTGCGGTACGGCGAGGGCGAGATAAGGCTCCGTCTGCTGCTCGACCGCACCCTGGTCTGCGAGGTCTGGGACTCCGGCCTGATCCAGCCCCGCCGGCGCCGCGCCCGCGACACCGACGAGGGCGGCCGCGGCCTGCAACTGGTCGGCCTGCTCAGCGCGGCCTGGGGATCGCGCCGTACCCCGCGGGGCAAGACGGTGTGGTTCGAACTGCCCCTGCCGGGCGACGACACCCAGCTGACCGACCCGGCGGAGGCGCTGCTCAGCCTGTTCTGACGGGGCCCGCGTCAGCGCCCGCGGCGACCCGGTGTCGTACGGGTCCGGAAGCGCCGGACGCGACGCGCCCGGCCGTACCCGGCCAGCAGCAGCGCCACCCCGGCCGTGACCAGGGGCGGCACCAGGTCCGCGGAGATCACGGCGCCGCACTCCCGGCCGGAACCGGAACACCGGTTCGAGTCGTCCTCGTCGGCAACATCGGCCACACCCGGTCCCGGCTGACGCATGGCTTCACACGCGGAGCGTACGAGCGCGCACGGACCGGCGCGACCGTGGACCGGCGCGACCGTGGACCGGCGACAGGGAGGGATACGCCGGGGAACCCACGGAGCCGCAGACGCCGGAGACCGACCCGCAGCCCCCGGAACCGCAGCCCCCGGAACCGGAACCGCACACCGATCCGCCGCCCGCCCACTCGGCGGCGGCAGCCGACGACGAGCCCCCTGAGAGCGATGCGGGCGATGCGGGCGATGCGGGCGACAAGGGCGGGACCGCACGACGCAGAAGACGGCTCCGCCGCGTCCGCCGTACCGTCCTCGCCGCCCTCCTCGTCCTGCTGCTGCCTCTCCTCACCGCCGAGACCGCCCTCCGCGTCAACTACGCAGGCGACCCCGCCGACGGCACGTACACCAGGAACCGCGACGCGATGTGGCTCGGCCACGCCTGGGTCGACGGCCGCAGGACCGACGCGGACCTCACCGCCTTCGCCCGCCGCCTGAAGACGACCGGCATCCGCGACCTGTACGTCCACACCGGCCCGATGGAGCATGACGGCACCCTGCCCGAGGAGCTCTATCCGAAGGCGCGATGGCTGATCGACGGCATGCACCGCGAACTGCCCGGCGTCCGCGTCCAGGCGTTCCTCGGCGACGTCCTCGCCACCGAGGGCCCCGACGGCATGCGCCTGGAGAAGGCCGCCACCCGCGCCGCCGCCGTCCGCGGCGTCCGGCTGGGCCTGTCCCGCACGGACGCCGGCCGGGAGAGGTTCGGCGTCGCCGCGTACATCGACTTCGCGGCGACGGAGGAGGACCGGACCGCGTACCGGGAGGACTGGGTCCGCTGAGCGAGCCCGCCGGCGCGGCGGGCACGGGGGCACGGGGCGTTGGGCCGCCCGGGTGAGGTTGCCGGCCGGCGCCGCCGTGTCTCCCCGGGTTGCCGGAACCTTTCCTCTTCAGTGGCCGCAGCACCGCTCGCATACAAATGATCAGCTCCATATACCGCCAAAAGTGATCACGACGGAAGTGGTCGCCACGCGCCCGCGGCCTTTCGGAGGTAGCACAGATGTCCCACGTCGGCGTCGGACCTCGCGCGCTCACGCGCTCGGTCGCCTTCCTCACCGCGGGTGTCCTCGCGGTACCCGCGCTGGCCGGCTGCAGCTCCGAGGAACCGTCGGGCAAGCCGCTCGCCGGGCCGGACACCGCGCCCGCGGCCCGCGCCCGGATCGCCGACGGCGGCACCCTGCACTGGGCCGTGGACTCCGTGCCGGAGACCCTGAACACCTTCCAGTCGGACGCCGACGCCACCACGGCCCGGGTCGCGCAGGCCGTACTGCCCTCGATGTACCGGACGGACGCGAACGGCCGCCCGGAGCGCAACCCCGACTACCTGGAGTCGGCGAAGGTCGTCGCCACCCAGCCCAAGCAGGTCGTCCTCTACAAGCTCAACCAGCAGGCCGTATGGAGCGACGGCCGGGAGATCGGCGCCGCCGACTTCGCGGCCCAGTGGCGCGCCCTGTCCGGCAGGGACAGCGCCTACTGGACCGCCCGCAACGCCGGCTACGACCGCATCGAGAAGATCGAGCGCGGCGACAACGACCTGGAGGTCAAGGTCACCTTCAGCCGGCCCTACGCCGACTGGAAGTCGCTGTTCACGCCGCTGTACCCGAAGGAGGTCATGGGCACCCCCGACTCCTTCAACGACGGCGCCCGGCGCAGGCTCAAGCTCACCGCCGGCCCCTTCTCCCTGAAGAAGGTCGACACCAAGGAGGACGAGGTCGTCCTCACCCGCAACGCCCGCTGGTGGGGCGACCAGCCCAAGCTGTCCGAGATCGTGCTGCGCGCCGTACCGCGCGACAAGCGGGTCTCCGCCCTGGTCGCCGGGGAGGTGGACCTGGCCGAGATCGACCCGGAGACCGCCGAACAGGTCGCGCTGGCCGCCGGGCCCCGCGACACGGGCACCGGCACCCCGCTCATGGGCGCGAGCGGCACCCCGGCCGCCGGGAAGGGCACGACGCCGCTCCCCGGCCCCGGCGGGGAGCGTTCCGCCGCCGAGGCCCTGCGCTCCTGGGCCGTCGCCCACGGCTCCGACGAGGAGGCCGCCGAGGAGGAGATCCTCGCCCGCGCCGAGCGGCGGGAGGCGGCACGGAAGCAGGAGCGCCGCCGGCAGGCCCTGAGCGGGTACGAGCTCCGCAAGTCACTGGAGCCGGCCTACACCCAGCTCGCCCTCAACGGCGCCGACGGTCCCCTCGCCGACGAACGCGTCCGCCGGGCCGTCGCCCGCGCCCTGGACCGCGAGGAACTGGCCGAGGCGGTACTGGGCCCGCTGGGTCTGCCCGCCGAGCCCGTCGGCAGCCACCTCGCGCTGGCCGGCCAGCCGGTGTACGCCGACAGCAGCGGCGCCCTCGGTGCCCAGGACGTCAAGGAGGCCAGGGCGCTGCTCGCGGACGCCGGGTGGGTGTCCGGCGGGCCGGTGGACAAGGAGAAGAAGGGCGAGAAGGCGGCCGGCGCCGAGGGCGAGAAGAAGAAGGAGAAGGACAAGGACGGCAAGGACACCGGGAAGTCCGAGGGCGGTGACGACGGCACCTACATCGTCGGCGAGGACGACAAGGACACCGGCGCCGGGAACGACGACGGCAAGAACGACACCGACGACGGCAAGGACACCGACGGCGACGGCACCGCCCAGGACAGCGGCGGCAAGAACACCGCCCGGGGCAGCGTCCCCGGCGCCTACGCCCCCAAGGGCACCGCCGCCCCCGTGGGCCCGGCGGTGAAGCCGCTGGCCAAGGACGGCAGGGCGCTCACCCTGCGCTTCGTGCTCCCCTCCGGCCCCGGCTCCGAGGCGCTGCGCACCGTGGCCGGCCGTATCTCCGGCATGCTGAAGAAGATCGGCATCACCACCGCCGTCACCAAGGTCCCCGACGAGAGCTACTTCAAGGACCACATCGCCGCCGGCGAGTACGACCTGGCGCTCTACTCCTGGCCGGCCACCGCCTTCCCCGCCACCGACGCCCGCCCGATCTACGCCAAGCCCGTCCCGGCCGCCGACGGCTCCCTGAACGTCGCGCAGAACTACACCCGGGTCGGCACCGACCAGGTCGACCAGCTCTTCGACCAGGCCCTGGCGACCCTGGACGAGAAGGAGGCGCGCGACCTGCTGCGCAAGGCGGACTCGCGGATCTGGGCCGCGGCCGGCTCCGTCCCCCTCTACCAGCGCCCCCAGCTGACGGCCGCCCGCAAGAACCTCGTCAACGCGGGTTCCTTCGGCTTCGGCACCCCGGTCTACGAGGACATGGGCTTCCTGAAGAAGGGGTCCGAAGGCGCTCCGAGGCCGGCGAGCCCGACGCCCTGACCTGGTACGACGCCCCTGCTCCCGACCCGGTGTCCCGGCCCCGCCCGCAGCCCGGCACGCTCCTGCCCCCTCAGGCCCGTACCATGGAACGAGGCCGTGGCACGTACCGCCCGGCAGGCCCGCGTGACACGGACGTCCGCGACGGCCGTCCTCACACCCTCCGGGAGTAAGCCGCACATGGCTGTGTCTGTTACGCGTCACAACATCCGCAACGTCGCCATCGTCGCCCACGTCGATCACGGCAAGACCACCATCGTCGACGGGATGCTCAAGCAGGCCGGTGCCTTCGCCGCGCACCAGCTCGACTCCGTCGACGACCGCATGATGGACTCGAACGACCTGGAGCGTGAGAAGGGCATCACGATCCTGGCCAAGAACACGGCGGTGAAGTACCACCCGAAGGACGGCGGGGAGCCGATCACGATCAACATCATCGACACCCCCGGCCACGCCGACTTCGGCGGCGAGGTCGAGCGCGGTCTGTCGATGGTCGACGGCGTCGTCCTGCTCGTGGACGCCTCCGAGGGCCCGCTGCCGCAGACCCGCTTCGTGCTCCGCAAGGCGCTCAACCAGCGGCTGCCGATCATCCTGTGCATCAACAAGACGGACCGGCCGGACGCCCGGATCGACGAGGTCGTCAACGAGACGTACGACCTCTTCCTCGACCTGGACGCCGACGAGGACCAGATCGAGTTCCCGATCGTCTACGCCTGCGGCCGTGACGGCGTCGCCTCCCTCACCAAGCCCGAGGACGGTACGGTCCCGGCCGACTCGGACAGCCTGGAGCCGTTCTTCTCGACGATCCTGGAGCACATCCCCGCCCCCACCTACGAGGAGGGCGCCCCGCTCCAGGCCCACGTCACCAACCTGGACGCCGACAACTTCCTCGGCCGTATCGCGCTGCTCCGCGTCCACCAGGGCGAGCTGAAGAAGGGCCAGACCGTCGCCTGGATGAAGCGCGACGGCTCCGTGCAGAACGTGCGGATCTCCGAGCTGATGATGACCGAGGCGCTCACCCGCAAGCCCGCCGAGAAGGCCGGCCCCGGTGACATCTGCGCGGTCGCCGGCATCCCGGACATCATGATCGGCGAGACCCTGGCCGACCCGGAGAACCCGGTCCCGCTGCCGCTGATCACGGTGGACGAGCCCGCGATCTCCATGACCATCGGCACCAACACCTCCCCGCTGGTCGGCCGCGGCGCCACCGGCAAGGGCGCCGACAACAAGGCGGCCGTCAAGGACCGCAAGGTCACCGCCCGCCAGGTCAAGGACCGCCTGGACCGCGAGCTGATCGGCAACGTCTCGCTCCGCGTCCTGGACACCGACCGCCCCGACGCCTGGGAGGTGCAGGGCCGCGGCGAGCTGGCGCTGGCCATCCTGGTCGAGCAGATGCGCCGCGAGGGCTTCGAGCTGACCATCGGCAAGCCGCAGGTCGTCACCAAGGAGGTCGACGGCAAGACGTACGAGCCCGTCGAGCGCATGACGATCGACGTGCCCGAGGAGCACATGGGCGCCGTCACGCAGCTCATGGGCGTGCGCAAGGGCCGGATGGACAACATGTCCAACCACGGCTCCGGCTGGGTCCGCATGGAGTTCGTGGTTCCCTCCCGCGGCCTGATCGGCTTCCGCACGGAGTTCCTGACCCAGACCCGCGGCACCGGCATCGCCCACTCCATCCACGAGGGCCACGAGCCGTGGTTCGGCACCCTGACGACCCGTAACAACGGTTCGCTGGTCGCCGACCGCTCCGGCGCCGTCACCGCGTTCGCGATGACGAACCTCCA
This sequence comes from Streptomyces sp. NPDC006384, assembly GCF_042870695.1. NCBI lineage: Bacteria > Bacillati > Actinomycetota > Actinomycetes > Kitasatosporales > Streptomycetaceae > Streptomyces > Streptomyces sp. NPDC006384. The sequence goes on along the minus strand of NZ_JBIAHR010000002.1, from coordinate 294,815 downwards.
GGAGCGCGGCGTGCTGTTCGTGGAGCCCGGCACCGAGGTGTACGAGGGCATGATCGTCGGCGAGAACTCCCGCGCCGACGACATGGACGTCAACATCACCAAGGAGAAGAAGCTCACCAACATGCGGTCGTCCTCGGCCGACTCGTTCGAGGCGATCGTCCCGCCGCGCAAGCTCTCGCTGGAGCAGTCGCTGGAGTTCTGCCGCGACGACGAGTGCGTCGAGGTGACCCCGGAGGCCGTCCGCATCCGCAAGGTGAACCTGGACGCCCGCGAGCGCGCCCGCGCCGCGAGCCGCGCCAAGCACGGCTGACCCGCACCGCGAAACGGCGCCGGGCACCCCGCTCAGGGGGTGCCCGGCGCCGTTTCGCGTATATACGGGGAGACCGTCGGCGGGAGAGAAGCGAGAAAAGAGAGAAAAGGGGGAGGAAAAAACCGTCGGACCGACGGTGCTGTTCCCTCGGGTGGACGGGTCCGTCTTACCCTGCTCCGGAACGGTACGTCCGGGCGGCCGGCGGGGCGGAGCCGTGCGGTTTCGCCGCCCGGCACCGGGCAGGGAGCCGCCTCCCGAACGCCCCGCACGGCAGGCACGTTACGCGCAATGGTTTTTCCCCGCGAATGTGTCCGTTATACGGACAGTGATCGCCGATAGATGTGTAACAAGTCCGTTTCGCAGGGATCTTTCTGCAAAGGGTTTGTCCGGATTTTGGAAGAAGTGTGCGCCAGGTGTGATCGAACCGAGACCTTTGGGGTGTGGTTCGGCCGTGGGGGCATGGCAGATAGTTAGGCGCGTAGAACTCGACCGAACGGGTCACGCGCTGACGGCGCCGACTTACGAGCGCGGGGGCACCTGACCATCTCCGACACCGGCGACGAGTGGTGGTCGGCGAGATGGCGCGTGCTCCTCTTTGCGGTGAACCAATGGACTCATGAGGAGGAACCCATGCGCGGTGCCAAGAGCGCCAAGTGGGTCGCGGGTGCGATAGTCGTCGCGCTGGCTGCTACTGCCTGTGGAGGCAACGACGGTGACAGCGAGGGGAAGAGCAAGGGTTCCGGCCCTGCGGGTTACGTCTCGATCGACGTCGGTGAGCCGCAGCGGCCGCTGATCCCGGCCGACACCAACGAGTCCAACGGCTCGTACGTCATCCAGTCCCTGTTCACCCAGCTCCTGGACTTCGACGCCAAGGGCGAGATCGTCTACACCAACGCCGAGTCGGTCACCACCGAGGACTCGAAGACGTGGACGGTCAAGCTCAAGAAGGGCTGGAAGTTCCACAACGGCGAAGAGGTCACCTCCAAGTCGTACATCGATGCCTGGAACTGGTACGCCAACATCAAGAACAACCAGCAGAACTCCTTCTGGTTCCAGGACATCAAGGGCTACGACGACGTCCACCCGGAGAAGGGTGAGCCGAAGGCCCAGACCATGTCCGGTCTGAAGGCCGTGGACGACCACACCTTCACCATCGAGCTGAAGTACACGATGCCGTACTTCAACTACAAGCTGGGTTACGCCACGTGGGCCCCGCTGCCCAAGGTCTTCTACGACGACCCGAAGGCCTTCGGTCAGAAGCCGATCGGCAACGGTCCCTACACGTTCGAGAAGTGGGACCACAAGAAGCTCATCCAGGTCAAGGCCTGGGACGAGTACCAGGGCCCGAACAAGGCGAAGAACAAGGGCGTCCAGTTCAAGGCCTACACGACGCTCGAGGCCGCCTACAAGGACGTCGTCTCCGGCAACCTGGACATGATCCGCCAGGTCGGCCCGACGGACCTGCCGAAGTACAAGCAGGACCTGGGCGACGGTGCCATCGAGCAGCCGTACGCGGCCATCCAGACGCTGACCCCGGCGTTCTACTCCAAGACGTTCAAGGACATCGACCCGAAGGTCCTGCAGGGCCTGTCGATGGCGATCGACCGCGAGACGATCACCAAGACGGTTCTGAACAACACCCGCACGCCGGCCAAGGGCTTCACGCCGCCGGGCGTCAAGGGCTACCAGAACCTGGACACCGACGTGTTCACGTACAACCCGGAGAAGGCCAAGCAGCTCATCAAGGAGGGCGGCGGCGTTCCGGGCAACAAGTTCACCGTCCAGTACAACACCGACGGTGGGCACAAGGAGTGGGTGACCGCGGTCTGCGAGTCCATCCGCAAGGCCACCGGCGTCGACTGCGTCGGCGACCCGAAGCCGGACTTCGCCACGGACCTCGAGGCCCGTGACAACGACCAGGTGAAGGGCATGTACCGCGGTGGCTGGGTCGCCGACTACCCGGTCAACGCCAACTTCATGAAGGAGCTGTACCACACCACCGCCGAGGCCAACAACGGTCGCTTCTCCAACAAGGAGATCGACGACCTGATGAACAAGGCCGACCAGGCCAAGTCCCTCGACGAGTCGGTGAAGGCCTTCCAGGAGGTCGAGAAGAAGCTGGTCGAGCACATGCCGGCCATCCCGCTCTGGTACTACCGCATCAACGGCGGCCACGGAAAGAACGTCGACAACGTCAACGTCGACTTCCACGGTGACCTCGAAGTGTGGGCCGTCACCACCAAGTAAGAGGAACCTCAGGGCTCTTCCCACTCGGCCGTAAGCCCACCGCCGCCCAGGCGGCGGTGGGGAGGTGCGCGGGGCCGTCTCGTCACCAAGGAGACGGCCCCCCACCTGCGTTAACCCCTCACGGAGGCACCTATGGGGCGCTATGTCGCACGACGACTGCTCCAGATGATCCCGGTCTTCATCGGGTCAACTCTGCTCATTTTCTGCATGATGTACGCCCTGCCCGGAGACCCCGTCCGGGCGATGATGGGGGATCAGGCGTACGACCCGGCGGTGGTCGCGAGCATCAAGAAGGACCTCGGTCTCGACCAGCCGCTGCTGCAGCAGTACGTCAACTACATGACCGGGCTGGTCCAGGGCGACTTCGGCACCCAGATCGCCAGTCAGCGTCCCATCGCGGACGTCATCGCCGACGCGTTCCCGGTGACGATCAGGCTGACGATCTTCGCCTTCACCTTCGTCACGCTCGTGGGCATCGGCCTCGGCGTCGTCGCCGGCCTGCGCCCCGACACGCTGCGGGACCGCGGACTGCTGACGCTGACCCTGGTCCTCGTCTCGATGCCGTCCTTCGTGCTGGGCTTCCTGCTGCAGTACCTGCTCGCGTTCAAGTGGTCGGTCACCACCCCCACGGTGACCGACTCGACGGACTTCTCCCAGCTCGCGCTCCCCGCCATCGTGCTGGCTTCGCTCTCCCTCGCCTACGTCGCCCGGTTGACCCGCACGTCGATCGCGGAGAACCTGCGTTCCGACTACATGCGCACCGCCGTCGCCAAGGGACTGCCGCGCCGCCGCGTCATCGGCGTCCACCTGATGCGCAACTCGCTGATCCCCGTGGTCACCTTCCTCGGCATCGAGATCGGCAGCCTGATGACCGGCGCCATCGTGACCGAGGGCATCTTCAACGTCCGGGGCATCGGTATCGAGATCTACGAGGCGCTCACCCGCCGCGAAGGCGCCACGGTCGTGGGCATCGCCTCGCTGATGGTGCTCATCTACCTCGCCGCCAGCCTGATCGTCGACCTGCTCTACGCGGTCCTGGACCCGAGGATCCGGTATGCCTGACAAGACCATCGACAAGACGGTCGACGCCCTCCCCGGGGACACCGCGAGCACGGCCGGCGTCGTCGTGACCGACTCCGGCCCGGCCCCCGACAAGGCGCGCAGCCTGTGGTCCGACGCCTGGCACGACCTGCGGCGCAACCCGCTGTTCCTGGTCTCGGCCGTGCTGATCGTGTTCCTGCTGGTGATGGCGGCCTGGCCCGGACTGTTCACCAGCGCCTCCCCGCGCGACGCCGACCTGGCCAACCACTACCTGGGCAAGCCGAACTGGGGCCACTTCTTCGCCCCGGACTGGTTCGGCTACGACGTCCAGGGCCGTTCGATCTACGCCCGGGTCGTCTACGGTGCCCGCGCCTCGATCACCGTCGGTGTGGGCGTCACCCTCGCCGTCACCGTCCTCGGCACGGTCATCGGCATGATCGCCGGCTACTTCGGCGGCTGGACCGACACCCTGCTCTCGCGGCTGACCGACATCTTCCTCGGCATCCCGTTCCTGCTCGGCGCCCTGGTGGTGCTCAACTCGTTCGACGACCGCACCGTCTGGGTCGTCATCATGGCCCTCGCCTTCCTCGGCTGGACCCAGATCGCCCGCGTCGCCCGCGGTGCCGTGATCACCATCAAGCAGGCGGACTACGTGGTGGCAGCCAAGGCGCTCGGCGCCTCGACCACCCGGATCCTGCTCCGGCACATCCTGCCCAACGCGCTCGCCCCCATCATCGTCGTGGCGACCATCGCGCTCGGCGGCTACATCGCGGCCGAAGCCACCCTGTCCTTCCTGGGCGTGGGACTCGGCGACACCGCCGTGTCCTGGGGCGGCGACGTGGCGCGTGGACGTGAGCAGCTCCGTATCGCCCCCCACACCCTGATCATCCCGTCGGTGATGGTCTCGATCACGGTGCTCTCGTTCCTGATGTTCGGCGATGCGGTACGCAACGCCCTCGATCCCAAGCTGCGCTGAGGGAGGCGTACATGACCATCATCGATGAAACGGCCGAGAGCCCCGCGCCGGACACCGGCCGGCCGCTGCTCGAAGTCCGTGACCTGCACGTGGAGTTCCGTACCCGTGACGGGGTCGCCAAGGCCGTCAACGGCGTCAACTACTCCGTCGCCGCGGGCGAGACGCTCGCCGTGCTCGGCGAGTCCGGCTCCGGCAAGTCCGTCACCGCCCAGGCCGTCATGGGCATCCTCGACATGCCGCCCGGCAGCATCCCCCGGGGGGAGATCCTCTTCCGCGGCCAGGACATGCTGAAGATGTCCAACGAGGAGCGCCGGAAGATACGCGGCCGGAAGATCGCGATGATCTTCCAGGACGCGCTGTCCTCGCTGAACCCGGTGCTCTCCGTGGGCTACCAGCTCGGCGAGATGTTCCGCGTCCACCAGGGCCTGTCCAAGAAGGAGGCCAAGGCCAAGTCGGTCGAGCTGATGGACCGGGTGAAGATCCCGGCCGCCGCGGCCCGGGTCGACGACTACCCGCACCAGTTCTCGGGCGGTATGCGCCAGCGCATCATGATCGCGATGGCGCTCGCCCTGGAACCGGACCTGATCATCGCCGACGAGCCGACCACGGCCCTCGACGTGACCGTCCAGGCCCAGGTCATGGACCTGCTCGCGGAGCTCCAGCGCGAGTACAACATGGGTCTGATCCTGATCACCCACGACCTCGGCGTCGTCGCCGACGTCGCGGACAAGATCGCGGTGATGTACGCGGGGCGGATCGTGGAGACCGCTCCCGTGCACGAGCTGTACAAGCGGCCCGCGCACCCCTACACCAAGGGTCTGCTCGACTCGATCCCGCGTCTGGACCAGAAGGGCCAGGAGCTGTACGCGATCAAGGGACTGCCGCCCAACCTGACGCGCATCCCGTCCGGCTGCGCCTTCAACCCGCGGTGTCCGCAGGCGCAGGACATCTGCCGTACGGACGTCCCGCCGCTGTTCCCCGTCACCGAGCGGGACGGCGGCGAGCTGGCCGGCCGCGGCAGCGCGTGCCACTTCTGGAAGGAGACGATCCATGGCTGAGCTGAGGAAGACGGACGAGCCCATGGACGCCACCCCCAACGTCGCCGAGGTCGAGACGGTCGACGCCGCGACCGAGGAGGAGGCGGTGTCCGCGATCGAGGCGCCCGTCGACCGGGGCGAGCCGATCCTCCAGGTGCGCAACCTGGTGAAGCACTTCCCGCTGACCCAGGGCATCCTGTTCAAGCGCCAGGTCGGTGCGGTCAAGGCCGTGGACGGCATCTCCTTCGACCTCTACCAGGGCGAGACGCTCGGCATCGTGGGCGAGTCCGGCTGTGGCAAGTCCACGGTCGCCAAGCTCCTGATGATGCTGGAGAAGGCGACCGCGGGCGAGATCTTCTACAAGGGCCAGGACATCACCAAGCTGTCCGGGCGTGCGCTGAAGGCGGTCCGGCGGAACATCCAGATGGTGTTCCAGGACCCGTACACCTCGCTGAACCCCCGTATGACGGTGGGCGACATCATCGGGGAGACCTTCGAGATCCACCCGGAGGTGGCGCCGAAGGGCGACCGGCGCAAGCGGGTCCAGGACCTGCTGGACGTGGTCGGTCTCAACCCGGAGTACATCAACCGCTACCCGCACCAGTTCTCCGGCGGTCAGCGCCAGCGCATCGGCATCGCCCGCGGCCTGGCCCTCAACCCCGAGATCATCATCTGCGACGAGCCGGTCTCCGCGCTGGACGTGTCCGTCCAGGCACAGGTCATCAACCTGATGGAGAAGCTGCAGGACGAGTTCAACCTGTCCTACCTCTTCATCGCGCACGACCTGTCGATCGTCCGGCACATCTCGGACCGCGTGGGCGTGATGTACCTCGGCAAGATGGCCGAGATCGGCACGGACACGCAGATCTACGACCACCCGACGCACCCCTACACCCAGGCGCTGCTGTCGGCGGTCCCGGTCCCCGACCCGGAGACCCGCGAGGGCCGGGAGCGGATCATCCTCACCGGCGACGTGCCGTCCCCGGCCAACCCGCCCTCGGGCTGCCGCTTCCGCACCCGGTGCTGGAAGGCGCAGGACAAGTGCGCCGAGGAGGTCCCGCTGCTGGCGGTCCCGGAGCGCTTCAAGGCGTCGGACTCCCCGGCGGCCCACGAGTCGGCGTGCCACTTCGCCGAGGAGAAGGACGTCGTCCACGCGGCCTGATCCCGATCGCCCCGTCGACCGGTTCCCGTCACCTGCCCAGGTGACGGGAACCGGTCGTTTCCGTTCCGGGGGAGGGGGCGGATCTCCCCGGACGGCGGGAGCAGACGTGCGGGGCACCGGCCCTGTGCCGATATTGGCTGGAGCAGGCCGGAGAACGCGACGAGGCACCGGGAGGCACTCCATGCGCGGAGCCACACACGCCAGACGGGCCGCATGCGCGGTGGCGGCAGCCCTCGCGGCGACGGCCTGCGGGGGCGGCGGCAGCGGGAGCGGCGGCGACGCGGTCCTCAGCTCCTCCTGGGGCGACCCGCAGAACCCGCTGGAGCCGGCCAACACCAACGAGGTGCAGGGCGGCAAGGTCATGGACATGATCTTCCGAGGGCTGAAGAAGTACGACCCGAAGACCGGCGAGGCGAAGGACATGCTCGCCGAGAAGATCGAGACGTCGGACTCGCAGAACTACACCATCACCGTCAAGGACGGCTGGACCTTCAGCAACGGCGAGAAGGTGACCGCCCGGTCCTTCGTCGACGCCTGGAACTACGGCGCGAGCCTGAAGAACAACCAGCGCAACGCCTACTTCTTCGCCTACATCGACGGCTACGACAAGGTGCACCCCGAGGACGGGGGCAAGCAGAGCGCCGACACGCTCTCCGGGCTGAAGGTCACCGGCCCGCGCACCTTCACCGTCAGGCTCAGCCAGAAGTTCTCCGGCTTCCCCGACACCCTCGGCTACGCCGCCTTCGCCCCCCTGCCCAGGGCGTTCTTCGACGACCACGCCGGCTGGCTGAAGAAGCCGGTCGGCAACGGCCCGTACCAGGTCGACACCTACGCCCGCGGCTCCCAGATGTCCCTGCGCAAGTGGGAGCAGTACCCCGGTCCCGACAAGGCGCGGAACGGCGGCGTCGACCTGAAGGTCTACACCGACAACAACACCGCCTACACCGACCTGATGGCCGGCAACCTCGACCTCGTCGACGACGTCCCCGCCGCCCAGCTCAAGAACGTCAGGAGCGACCTCGGCGACCGGTACATCAACACCCCGGCCGGCATCCTCCAGACCCTCGCCTTCCCCTACTACGACAAGAACTGGAACAAGCCCGGCGCGGAGAAGGTCCGCAAGGGCCTGTCCATGGCGATCGACCGCAGGCAGATCACCGAGACGATCTTCCACAACACCCGCACCCCGGCCACCGACTGGACCTCGCCCGTGCTCGGCGAGGACGGCGGCTACAAGGCCGGCCTGTGCGGCGAGGCCTGCGAGTACAAGCCCGACGAGGCCAAGAAGCTGATCAGGGAGGGCGGCGGACTGCCCGGCGGCCAGGTCAGGATCACCTACAACGCCGACACCGGCTCCCACCAGCAGTGGGTCGACGCGGTCTGCAACTCCATCAACAACGCCCTGGACAACGACCGCGCCTGCGTCGGCAACCCCGTCGGCACCTTCGCGGACTTCCGCAACCAGATCACCGACCGGAAGATGAGCGGCCCCTTCCGCGCCGGCTGGCAGATGGACTACCCGCTCATCCAGAACTTCCTCCAGCCGCTCTACTACACGGGCGCCTCCTCCAACGACGGCAAGTGGTCCGACAAGAAGTTCGACGACCTCGTCGACAAGGCCAACGGCGAGACCGACACCGCCAAGGCCGTCCAGGCCTTCCAGCAGGCCGAGGAGGTCGTCCGGGACAACATGGCCGCCATTCCGCTCTGGTACCAGAACGGCAGCGCCGGCTACTCGCAGCGGCTGTCCGGCGTCGAGCTCAACCCCTTCAGCGTCCCCGTCTACAACGAGATCAAGGTCGGCTGAGGAGGCGCCATGGGACGGTACGTCGTCCGGCGGCTGCTCCAGATGATCCCGGTCTTCATCGGGGCCACGCTGCTGATCTTCCTGATGGTCAACGTGATGGGCGACCCCGTCGCCGGCCTGTGCGGCGACCGGGAGTGCGACCCGGCGACCGCGGCCCGGCTGCGGCACGAGTTCGGCCTCGACCAGCCCGTGTGGCGGCAGTACGCCACCTACATGGGCAACGTCTTCACCGGCGACTTCGGCACCGCCTTCAACGGCCGGCCGGTCACCGAGCTGATGGGCACGGCGTTCCCGGTCACCGTCCGGCTGACCGTCGTCGCGGTCGTCTTCGAGATCGTCATCGGCATCGCGCTCGGCGTCGTCACCGGCCTGCGCCGCGGACGCCCCGTCGACACCGGGGTGCTGCTGCTCACCCTCGTCGTCATCTCCGTCCCCACCTTCGTCACCGGCCTGCTGCTCCAGCTCCTGCTCGGCGTCAAGTGGGGCTGGATCGGCCCGGCCGTCTCCCCCGAGGCCCCCTTCGGCGAGCTGATCGTCCCGGGCCTGGTCCTCGCCTCCGTCTCCCTCGCCTACGTGACCCGGCTGACCCGCACCTCCATCGCCGAGAACCGGCGCTCCGACTACGTCCGCACGGCCGTCGCCAAGGGACTGCCCCGCCGCCGGGTCGTCGTACGGCACCTGCTGCGCAACTCCCTCATCCCCGTGGTCACCTTCATCGGCACCGACATCGGCGCCCTGATGGGCGGCGCCATCGTCACCGAGCGGATCTTCAACATCCACGGCGTCGGCTACCAGCTCTACCAGGGCATCCTGCGCCAGAACACGCAGACGGTGGTCGGCTTCGTCACCGTCCTGGTCCTGGTCTTCCTGGTCGCCAACCTCGTCGTCGACCTCCTGTACGCCGTACTCGACCCGAGGATCCGCTATGCCTGAACAGGAGCCCTACGAACCCGAACGCGCCATCGCCGGTACCGGCATGGGCGGCACGATGGACCTCGGCGCCAGCGAGGCCGTCAGCCTGGAGAAGCCTCCGGAGGGCCCCGACGGCACCGGCCCCCGGGACAGGCCCCGCAGCCTGTGGTCCGACGCCTGGCACGACCTGCGCCGCAACCCGGTCTTCATCGTCTCGGCCCTGGTCATCCTCTTCCTGATCGTCATCTCCCTCTGGCCGTCCCTGATCGCCTCCGGCAGCCCCCTCAAGTGCGACCTCGCCAAGGCCCAGGAGGGCTCCCAGGCCGGCCACCCCTTCGGCTTCAACGGCCAGGGCTGCGACGTCTACACCCGCACCGTCTACGGCGCCCGCACCTCGGTCGCCGTCGGCGTCCTCGCCACGCTCGGGGTCGCCGTCCTCGGCAGCGTCCTCGGCGGCCTGGCCGGCTTCTTCGGCGGGGCGGGCGACGCGGTCCTGTCCCGCATCACCGACGTCTTCTTCGCCATCCCCGTCGTGCTGGGCGGCCTCGTCCTGCTCTCCGTCATCACCAGCAACACCGTCTGGCCGGTCATCGGCTTCATCGTGCTGCTCGGCTGGCCGCAGATCTCCCGCATCGCCCGCGGCTCCGTCATCACCGCCAAGCAGAACGACTACGTCCAGGCCGCCCGCGCCCTCGGCGCCTCCAACTCCCGCCTCCTGCTGCGCCACATCGCGCCCAACGCCGTCGCCCCCGTCATCGTCGTGGCCACCATCGCGCTCGGCACCTACATCTCCCTGGAGGCGACGCTGTCCTTCCTCGGCGTCGGCCTCAAACCGCCCAGCGTCTCCTGGGGAATCGACATCTCCGCCGCCGCCCCCTACGTACGCAACGCCCCGCACGCCCTGCTGTGGCCCTCCGGGGCGCTGGCCGTCACCGTCCTCGCGTTCATCATGCTCGGCGACGCGGTGCGCGACGCCCTCGACCCGAAGCTGAGGTGAGCCGCCGCATGCTGCTCGAAGTACGCGACCTGCACGTGGAGTTCCGCACCCGCGACGGGATCGCCAAGGCCGTCAACGGCGTCAGCTACGGCGTGGACGCCGGCGAGACCCTGGCCGTCCTCGGCGAGTCCGGCTCCGGCAAGTCCGTCACCGCCCAGGCCGTCATGGGCATCCTCGACACGCCGCCCGGCCGGATCACCGGCGGGGAGGTCCTCTTCGAGGGCCGGGACCTGCTGAAGCTGAAGGAGGAGGAGCGCCGCAAGGTCCGGGGCGCCGAGATGGCGATGATCTTCCAGGACGCGCTGTCCTCGCTGAACCCGGTCCTCACCGTCGGCGACCAGCTCGGCGAGATGTTCACCGTGCACCGGGGCATGTCCCGCAAGGACGCCCGCGCCAAGGCCGTCGAACTCATGGACCGGGTCCGCATCCCGGCCGCGAAGGAGCGGGTGCGGCAGTACCCGCACCAGTTCTCCGGCGGCATGCGCCAGCGCATCATGATCGCGATGGCGATGGCCCTCGAACCCAAGCTGATCATCGCCGACGAGCCGACCACCGCCCTCGACGTCACCGTCCAGGCCCAGGTCATGGACCTCCTCGCGGAACTCCGGCGCGAACTGGGCATGGGCCTGATCCTCATCACCCACGACCTCGGCGTGGTCGCCGACGTCGCCGACCGGATCGCCGTCATGTACGCGGGCCGGATCGTGGAGACCGCCCCCGTCCACGACATCTACAAGGCCCCCGCCCACCCCTACACCCGCGGCCTGCTGGAGTCGATCCCGCGTCTGGACCAGAAGGGGCAGGAGCTCTACGCCATCAAGGGCCTGCCGCCCAACCTCACCCGCATCCCGCCCGGCTGCGCCTTCCACCCCCGCTGCCCGATGGCCCGGGACGTCTGCCGCACCGACGTGCCGCCCCTGTACGAGGTGACGGAGTCCGGCGCGGAGCGGGGCAGCGCCTGCCACTTCTGGAGGGAGTGCCTGCATGGCTGAGCCGATCCTTCAGGTCAGAGGGCTGGTCAAGCACTACCCGCTGACCTCCGGCATCCTCTTCAGGAAGCAGGTCGGCGCCGTCAAGGCGGTCGACGGCGTCGACTTCGACCTGGCCCGCGGCGAGACCCTCGGCATCGTCGGCGAGTCCGGCTGCGGCAAGTCCACGGTCGCCAGGATGCTGGTCAACCTGGAGCGGCCGACGGCCGGCGAGATCCGTTACAAGGGCGAGGACATCACCCGCCTGTCGGGCCGGGCCCTGAAAGCCGTACGCCGCAACATCCAGATGGTCTTCCAGGACCCCTACACCTCCCTCAACCCCCGCATGACGGTCGGCGACATCATCGGGGAGGCCTACGACATCCACCCCGAGGTGGCCCCCAAGGGGGACCGGCGCAGAAGGGTCCAGCACCTGCTGGACGTGGTCGGCCTCAACCCGGAGTACATCAACCGCTACCCCCACCAGTTCTCCGGCGGCCAGCGCCAGCGCATCGGCATCGCCCGCGGACTCGCCCTGCGCCCGGAGATCATCGTCGCCGACGAGCCGGTCTCCGCCCTCGACGTGTCCGTCCAGGCCCAGGTCATCAACCTGATGGGCCGCCTCCAGGACGAGTTCGACCTCTCCTACGTCTTCATCGCCCACGACCTGTCCATCGTCCGCCACATCTCGGACCGGATCGGGGTGATGTACCTCGGCCGCATCGTGGAGACGGGCCGCGACACCGAGATCTACGACCACCCCACGCACCCCTACACCCAGGCGCTGCTGTCCGCCGTCCCCGTGCCCGACCCGGAGGCCCGGGAACACCGCGAGCGGATCATCCTGACCGGTGACGTGCCCTCCCCGGCCGACATCCCCTCGGGCTGCCGCTTCCGCACCCGCTGCTGGAAGGCGCGGGAGCGGTGCGCGCTGGAGGTGCCGGCGCTGGCGGTGCCGGCCGGGTTCCGGGACACCTCCGGCCCCGCCGCGCACGACTCGGCGTGCCACTTCGCGGAGGAGAAACAGGTGGTGCCGCACGAGGAACCCGGCCCGCGGCACCCGCGCGGCGCGCACCGGGAGGACAGCGGGAGCGCGGGCGGACAGGGGGACGGGCCGGGGTGACATGGCGCACCCCGGCCCGCTCACGGCACCCGCACGGCCGTACGTCGTCCAGCATCGGGCGTTTGCGTGTCCGGGCCGCTTCCGCGGAGTTGCCCGCGTGTTAAGGCTGTTGACCCGTACGGCAGGCCTCAGGACAGCGACCGCTTCAGGAAGTCCACCTGGAGCCGCAGCAGGTTCTCGGCGACCGACTCCTGCGGCGTCATGTGCGTGACGCCGGACAGGGGCAGCACCTCGTGCGGGCGGCCGGCCGCCAGCAGGGCCGAGGACAGGCGCAGGGAGTGGGCGACCACCACGTTGTCGTCCGCCAGCCCATGGATGATCATCATCGGGCGGTGCGGCTCGGCCGCGTCCACCAGGCCCGCGTCGTCGATCAGCGAGTTGCGGCGGTAGACCTCCGGCTGCTCGTCGGGCCGGCCCAGGTACCGCTCCTGATAGTGCGTGTCGTAGAGCCGCAGGTCGGTGACCGGGGCGCCGACGACCGCCGCGTGGAAGACGTCCGGCCGGCGCAGCACCGCCAGCGCCGCCAGATAGCCGCCGAAGGACCAGCCCCGGACGGCCACCCGGCCCAGGTCGAGCGGGAAGTCCCCGGCGAGGGCCTGGAGGGCGTCGACCTGGTCCTGGAGCACGACGGCGGCCAGGTCGTCCTTGACGGCCTTCTCCCAGGCGGGCGAGTGCCCAGGGGTGCCGCGGCCGTCGGCGACGATCACGGCGAAACCCTGGTCGGCGAACCACTGGGAGGTGAGGTGCGCGTTGTGGGCGGCCACCACGCGCTGGCCGTGCGGACCGCCATAGGGGTCGAGCAGCACCGGGAGCGAGGTGTCACCGTGGTAGTCCGTCGGCATAAGCACGGCGCACGGGATACGGCGTGCGCCCCCTCGGGTGAGGGTCACGCGCGGGGACAGACCGGGACGTTCCGCATGCGACGCGACGGTCGCCACCAGCTTCCCGTCCCGCAGGACCCGCACCCGTGCCCCCGGCCGGTCGAGCGTCGCGGAGACCAGAACGGTCACGCCCCCGGCGCGCACCGCCGAGTGCACGCCGGGCTCCTGCGAGACGCGTTCCACACCGAGTTCGTTCACCCGGTAGACGTGGATCTCACCGGTCTCCGCGTCGGCCGCCTCCTCGCCCGCCGACGCGGAGACCAGCACGTCGTCGGCGGAGACGTCCAGCACCGCGCGCAGGTGCAGCTGCGCTCCGGTCAGCGCCCGGTCACCGACCGCCAGCACCCGTGCCCCGCCCTCGTCGGCGATCCGCACGAGCTGTCCGGAGGGACTCCAGCAGGGCACACCGGGGAAGAGTTCCAGCCAATCCGGATCCTCGTCCGCGTGCACCATCCGGGTCGCCCCCGACTCGGTGTCCACCGCCAGGAACAACTGGCTGCGCTGGTCGCGCGCCTGTACGAGGAGCAGCGGCGCACCCGCCCCTGACCAGTGCACCCGCGCCAGGTACGGATACCGCGCCCGGTCCCAGAGGACCTCCGTGCGCCCCCCGTCCAGGCCGACCGCGAACAGCCGTACGTCCGCGTTGGCGGTGCCCGCCGCCGGGTACGGAACGTGGCGTGGGTCACGTCCGGGGTGGGCGGGGTCGGCGATCCACCAGCGCTGCACCGGCGTGTCGTCCACCCGCGCCACCAGCAGCCGGTCGGACTCCGGACCCCACCAGAAACCCCGCGTCCGCCCCATCTCCTCGGCGGCGACGAACTCGGCCAGCCCGTACGTGACGCCCTCGGCGTCCGGCTCGGCCAGCGCCCTGTCCCCGTCGCCCTCGGCGCCCACGACCCGCAGGGCACCCCGGGCGACGTAGGCGATGTGCCGGCCGTCGGGGGAGGGGCGCGGGTCGATCACCGGCCCGGGGACGGGCAGTTCACGGGCTGTCCCGGCCCGCAGCTCGGCCGTGAACAGCCGCCCCGACAGGGCGAAGGCGGCCAGTTCGACGGCCGCGTCGGTGGCGTGGCCGACGATGCCGGCCCCGCCCTCGCGGCTGCGTTCGCGCCGTGCCCGCTCCTCGGGCGACAGGCGTTCCTCGGCGCCGCCCAGGAGGGCGCGCGGGTCGGCCGCGAGGCGCTCCTCGCCGTCCGCGACGTCGAGGACCCAGAGCGCGTTGGCCCGGTCCGTACCGGAGCCGGAGCGCAGGAAGGCGACCCGTGAACCGTCGGGCGCCACGGTGAACGAACGCGGCGCGCCGAGCGTGAAACGCTGGGTGCGGGCGTGCCGTTGGGGGAAGGAGTCGGGCTCGGTCGTCATGCCCTGACCATATTGGCCATGCGCCCCCTTGTGCGGCTGTGCGCCGATCGATGCGCGCGTGTGGATAGTTATGATCACTGGCGCATGGTGGGTAACAACTGGGTGCCCGCTGCGCGGATTTATCTGCTCCTGTGTTCCCGAAGCGTTCCGATAGTCCGACCGCGTCCGACCTTCCCGTGTCCCTGGGTTCTTTGGAGGTGAGCCGCCGTGGCACTCTCGATCTCGGCGGTGGTGCTGCTGGCGATCATCGTCTTCCTGCTGGTCAGGAAGTCAGGTCTGAAAGCGGGGCACGCGGTCGTCTGCGTGCTGCTCGGCTTCTACCTGGCCTCCTCGACCATCGCGCCCACGATCAGCGAGGTGACGACGAACATCGCGGGGATGATCGGAAGCATCAAGTTCTGACACCGCGTCCGTCGGAGGGCCGGCGGGCGGCGGTCGTTCTTCCTCGGCTCAGTCCTGGGCGGCGACGTCCAGGGCGGTCCCGTACAGCCGGGAGACCCTGAGGAGGATCACCACGCGGCGGTCGGGCAGCGGCTGCTCGCCGGGGGCCGCCCCGTCGGCCGGGTCCACGATCTCCGCCTCGCCCTCCGCCACGGCGAACGACCAGACGTCCGGACCGCTGACGTGCAGTGAGGCGTGCGGGTCACGGCGCAGCCGACGGACCTTGAGACGGTCGGCGGTGGAGGAGATGCGCAGGACGCGCTCCTCGGCGTCCCAGTCGTAGAGGACGGTCGACAGATGCGGGTGCCCGCTGCTCCTGACGCTCGCGAGTACGCCGAACCGCTGCCGGGCCAGCAGCTCGGAGAGTTCCCGGTCGGTGAGCGCCCGGGGGGCCGGGCCGTCGTTCCTGGTGGTGCCCGCGGGGGTTCCGGTGGAGGTGTTCTCGCTCATGGGGATCGGCCTTTCTGCGGTCGGTGCGGAACGGGAGGACGGGTCACACGGCAGCGGAGCGGCCGCGCAGCGTGGTGAAGGCGACGGCGAACGCGGTGATCAGAAGACCCGCGCCGACCGCGAAGGCGAGGTGGTAGCCGCCGGTCAGCGCCTCGGCGGCCGTCCGGCCGTCCGCCGTCAGCCTCTCGGTGCGGGAGGCGGCCAGAGTGGACAGGACCGCGACGCCCAGGGCCATGCCGATCTGCTGGGTGGTGTTGAACAGGCCGGACACGAGACCGGCGTCCTCCTCGCTCGCGCCGGACATGCCGAGCGCGGTCAGCGCCGGCAGCGCGAGGCCGAAACCCGCGGCGAGCAGCATGACCGGGAGGAGGTCGACGGCGTAATCGGCCCGGACGGGGAGCCGGGTGAGGAGGCCGAGGACGCCGACGAGGAGCACGATGCCCGCCAGCAGGACGTTGCGCTCACCGAAGCGGGCGTTGAGGCGGGCCGAGACTCCCAGGGAGACCGCGCCGATCACGACGGCTGCCGGGAGCATCGCGAGACCCGTCCCGGTGGCACCGTATCCGAGCACCTTCTGGAGGTAGAGGGCGACGAGGATCTGGAAGGAGAAGAGCGCGGCGACCATCAGGAACTGGACAAGGTTGGCGCCGGAGACGCTGCGTGAGCGGAAGACCCTCAGCGGCATGAGCGGGTTCCTCGCGGTGGCCTGACGCCCGAGGAACGCGGCGATCAGTACGGCGGCCAGGGCGCCGAGTCCGAGGGTGTGCCCCGATGCCCAGCCGTGTTCCTCGGCCTCGACGACGGTGTAGATGCCGAGCATCAGGCCGGCGGTGACCAGGAGCGCGCCGAGGACGTCCGCGCCCGCCCCGAGGCCGAGGCCGCGGTCGCGGGGCAGGACGCGGACGGCGACCACGAGGGCCGCGATGCCGATCGGCAGGTTGATGAGGAAGATCCAGTGCCAGGTGAGCACGTCGGTGAGGACCCCGCCGAGGACCTGTCCGAGGGACGCGCCCGCCGCGCCGGTGAAGCTGAACACGGCGATGGCCCTGGCGCGCTCCCGGGGTTCGGTGAACAGCGTCACGAGAATGCCCAGGCTGACGGCGGAGGCCAGCGCGCTGCCGACGCCCTGGAGAAAGCGGGCGGCGATCAGCGCGGCGGGTGAGGCGGCCGCGCCGGCCAGCAGCGAGGCGGCGGTGAAGACGGCGACGCCGGCCAGGAACACGCGCCTGCGGCCGATCAGATCGCCGAGCCGGCCGGCCAGCAGGAGCAGGCTGCCGAACGCGATGAGGTAGGCGTTGACGACCCAGCTGAGGCCGGCGGGGGTGAAGTCCAGGTCGTTCTGGATGGCCGGCATCGCCACGGTCACGATGGATCCGTCCAGGACGGTCATCAGCATCCCGGTGGCGATGACTCCGAGAGCGAGCCGGCGCCTGCGCGGGCCGACGGGGCCGGCGGGGCCGGTGGGGCCGGCGGGGTCGGTGGAAAGAGCGGGCGACGGCGCGGAGCCGGATACGGCAGACATGCGCTCTCCTGTCAGTCGGGCGACAGGAGAGACCGTAGCAGATTGTTCCGTTGCAGACTATCTTTGTCGGGCCTACTTCGGCTGGCGTGCCCGGCGGGCCGTGCGCGGGGCTTCGGCGGGGGTCGCCAGGCCGTCCTCGGCCAGGCGGCCGAGGATCCGCAGGAGGGCTTCCGCGTCCCCTTCGGGGAGCGTGGCCAGGGCTTCGCGGTGGACACGGTCGACGATCTCCTGGCTCCGGCCGGCGACGCGGGCGCCCTCCTCGGTGACGGCGATGATCCGGGCCCGCCGGTCGGTGCGGGAGGGGCGGCGCTCGGCCAGGCCCGCCTTCTCCAGGGCGTCCACCGTCACCACCATCGTGGTCTTGTCCATGTCGCCGATCTCGGCGAGCTGGATCTGGGTGCGCTCCTCCTCCAGGGCGTGCACGAGCACGCAGTGCATGCGGGTGGTCAGGCCGATCTCGGCGAGGGCGGCGGCCATCCTGCTCCGCAGGACATGGCTGGTGTGGTCGAGGAGGAACGACAGGTCCGGCGCGGTGCGCGAGGGGGTCATGGCTGTCATGTCCGCCAGCGTAGGGCAAGTCGATCCGTGACGGATTATCCCGTGGAGACCTTGATGGGGCTGCGGAGCGGCCCTGCGCGGGGCGGACGCCGTCCGGGAGAGGCCCACGCCCTCCGGCACCGGAACGGGCCGGGTCCCGGCCCCGGCGGCGACACGGAGGGTCTCCCGCGTGACAGGGGCGAGCGCGCGGCCTCATAGGGTGGACCCATGACGGAACTGCCCTCCCGGCGTCTGCTGCTGGTGCACGCGCACCCGGACGACGAGTCGATCAACAACGGCGCCACCATGGCCAGGTACGCGGCCGAGGGCGCCCATGTGACGCTGGTGACCTGCACCCTCGGCGAGCGGGGCGAGGTCATCCCGCCCGGACTCGCCCACCTGACCGGCCCCGCCCTGGGCGGGCACCGCAGGGGCGAGCTGGCGGAGGCGATGCGCGCACTCGGCGTGACGGACTTCCGGCTGCTCGGCGGCCCCGGCAGGTACGCCGACTCAGGGATGATGGGCCTCGCCGACAACGACGACCCCGGCTGCCTCTGGCAGGCCGACGTGGACCGGGCCGCCGCCCTCCTCGTCGAGGTGATCCGCGAGGTGCGCCCCCAGGTCCTCGTCACCTACGACCCCGACGGCGGCTACGGCCACCCCGACCACATCCAGGCCCACCGCATCGCCATGCGCGCCGTCGAGCTCGCGGACGAGGCGGGCTGCCCCGTCGCCAAGGTCTACTGGAACCGCGTGCCGCGCACCGTCGCCGAGGACGCCTTCGCCCGGCTCCGCGCCGAGCTGCCCGGCCTGGCGTTCGAGAAGGCGGCCGGCGTCGAGGACGTGCCGGGGATCGTGGACGACGAGCGGATCACCACCGAGATCCGCGCCGAGGGCACCCCGTACGCCGCCGCCAAGGCCGCCGCGATGCGCGCCCACGCCACCCAGATCGAGGTGGCCGAGCCGTACTTCGCGCTCTCCAACGAGCTGGCGCAGCCCCTGTTCACCACCGAGTACTACGAACTGGTGCGCGGCGAGCGGAGCGGCGACGGACGCGAGAGCGATCTCTTCGCCGGGATCGGGGAGGCGCCGTGACCGACCGCGCCGCGGGCACCGGCGGCACCGGTGGCACCTCCCTGCTCGCCCAGCCGCTGCGCCCGCCCTCCGCCGGGCGGGCCGCCCTCTACCTGGGGCTCTTCGTCCTCGGCGCGGTCGTCGGCGTCGCCGGGGCGCTCGTCCAGCCGGCCTGGTTCCCCGGCGGACTGCTCCTCGCGCTGGCCGCAGAGGCGGGGCTGTGCCTGGGCGCCGGACGGGCCGCGGGCCGCCGCGGCGGGGCCGTCGCTCCCGCCGTCGGCTGGGCGGTCGCCGTGCTGCTGCTCACCGCCAGCCGGCCGGAGGGGGACTTCGTCTTCGCGGCGGGCACCGGTTCCTATCTCTTCCTGCTCGGCGGCATCGGCGTGGCTGTGATCTGTGCCACCCTCGGGCCGGTGCGGCAACCGGACGGCGGCCCCGTCCGACTTGGGAAGTGACGTCCCACTTCGCCATAGCACGGACGTGCGGGTCCGGTGCGGGTTTCCCCTGCGGTCGTGGAATGCGCGCGAGAAGTGGCCAGTATGGTGGTGCGCGCCGCCGAGCCGCCCGTTTTCTGGTGTGCCGGGCGGCGGAGCCAACCGGGAGAACCTGCCTTGAGTCGTGAAACTGACAGTCCGTCCTCCGGGCCCCACGGGCGCGGTGGAGCCGCGTATCCGTCGGGCACCCCGCCCTACGGGACCCCCGTGGCTTCCGGCGCCGGTGCGGACGCGGACCGTTCGGCCGCGCGGCCGGAGGAGCGCAAGACCGAGACGACGCTGACGACCCGGATCCGGATCAACATCCCCGGATCGCGGCCCATCCCGCCGGTCGTCGTGCGCAAGACCGTCGCGGACGGCGAGAGCGACGCCGCCGCCCCGGAGGCGGCCGAGCACCCCGCCCCGGACGCGACCGCCTCCACGGACACCGCCGAGGCCCCCGCCGTGTCCGCCGGCCCGGCCGAGGAGAAGCCGACCAGCGACTGGTTCGCGCCCCGCAAGCCGGCGTCGGGCAAGGGCGGTCAGGGCAGTGGTTCCACCAACGGCGCGGGTCTGCCGACCGGTTCGGGAGCGGCGGCCGGCGGCTCGGGCACGCCCGGTGCCGGTCCGGCGGGTCCGGGCGCGGGTCCGGCCCGGGGAGCGGCACCGTCCGGTGCCGGTGCGGCCGGCGGGGCGCGGCCGGGCGGCGGAAGCGGCCGGCCCAGTGGCGTGGCCGGTGCCATGAACGCCCTGGGAGGTTCCCGGCCCGGCTCCGCCAAAGGCGCCGGCCTGCCCGGCGCGACCGGCGGCCCCGTGGCGCCCGGACACGGCGGCGGCACCGGTTCCTTCGACGTCACCGAGGCACTGGCGGCGGGCCCGCTGGGCGGCAGCGGCAAGCGCCCGGGCGCCGACGGCACCGCCGAGCAGGGCCGCGACGGCCTGCCGTACGCCCCGGACCACGGGCACGGCGCGACCGCGGACGAGCGCGACGGCCACGCCGGGCACCCCGACCTGAGCGGCCGGGCCGCCCACGGCGTTCCCCGGGCGCCCGCCGGACCGACGACCGGACCGGTCACCGGCGACGGCCCCCCGGTGCCGTCCTCCGGCGGACCGGCCACCGCCGGACGGCCCGGCGGCCCCGGCACGCCCGGCGGACAGCGCGGCCCCGTACCCGCCGCCCCGCGCGAATCCGGCGGCCCCGGCGGCCTCACCGGCCCGCACACCCCCGGCACCGACACCGCACGGCTCGGCCCCGGTGGCGGGATGAGCGACGACACCGCGATCCTCACCCCGCAGAAGCCGGCCCCACGGCCGCCCGGCGGCACCCCCCGCCGCGGCACCCCGGACAACGTCTCCGGGAACACCGTCACCAGCGGCATCCCCGTCGTGCCCGGCGACCGCGGCACGCCCCCCGGCGGACCGCGCCCCCACACGCCCCCGAAGGCGCCCGCCCCCGCCCCCGCGCCTCCGGCGGGCTCCGCCGGGCCGGCGAAGAAGAAGGGGCGCGGGAAGCTCCCCCTGGTCGTCGGCGGTCTGATCGTCGTCGCCGGCGGCGCCTACGGTGCCGGCCTGCTGATGAACCACTCCGACGTGCCCAAGGGCACCACCGTGCTCGGCGTCGACATCGGCGGCGGCACCCGCGACGACGCCGTCGAGAAGCTGGACGACGCCCTCGGCGCCCGCGCGGGCGAACCGCTCAAGCTCTCGGTGGACGGCGAGACCGTCTCCCTCAGGCCGGACCAGGCGGGACTGCAGCTCGACACGCAGGCCACGGCCAGCGCGGCGGCGACGAGCGACTACAACCCGGTCTCCGTGATCGGCTCCCTCTTCGGACAGCACCGCGTCGTCGACCCGGTGATGCCCGTCGACGAGGAGAAGCTGCACGCCGCCCTGCGGAGCGCGGCCAAAGGCGCCGGCTCGGTGACCGAGGGCACGATCAGGTTCGAGTCCGGCAAGGCCGTCCCGGTGTACGGCAAGCCGGGCAAGGGCATCGACGTCGCCAGGTCGACCGAGGCGGTGCGGAAGGCGTACCGCACCCAGGTGGAGACCGGAACCGCCGCTCCGGTGAACGTCCCGACCACCACCCGGCAGCCGACGGTGTCCGATGCCGAGGTCGACCGGATGATGAAGGAGTTCGCCGAACCGGCCATGTCGGGCAAGGTGACCGTGCAGACCGACCCGGCGCACTCGGTCCCGATGAGCCCGGAGAAGTCGCTGTGGAAGTTCCTGCGCGTGACGGCCGTGAACGGCAAGCTCGTCGACAAGCCCGACCTGAAGGCCCTGGAGGACCTGTACGGCCAGGCCTTCGACGGAGTCCTCATCACCCGTGCCAGCGGTGAGAAGACCGCCGTCACCCCCCAGGACGTCTACGGCGCTCTCCGCCAGGCGCTGATGAGCCGGACGGACCGGGTCGCGGTCATCGAGACCGACCCCAGCTGACCCGTACGCCCGAAGGGGCGCCCGGCACACCGGGCGCCCCTTCGCCGTGGGGAACCGGAAGGCCACGCTGAAGGCGTGAGCGGCGTCGGCATCGGGCAACGCCCGAAGAACCGCAGGCGGAAGACCGTCAAGTCGCCGTGGCCGGCATCCGGTCGGCCCGCCCGAGCGCCCCCGTCGCCGACCCGGCGTTCAGTTGAGCAGCGCCCGGGCCGCCCGCGCCTCCCCCCGCACCCGCTCCGCCGCCCCCTCGTCCACCGCACCGACCACC
The DNA here is from genome assembly GCF_042870695.1 of Streptomyces sp. NPDC006384. Classification (NCBI taxonomy): domain Bacteria; kingdom Bacillati; phylum Actinomycetota; class Actinomycetes; order Kitasatosporales; family Streptomycetaceae; genus Streptomyces; species Streptomyces sp. NPDC006384. The sequence continues at coordinate 272,788 of NZ_JBIAHR010000002.1, read as the reverse complement.
TCGGCGTACGCCTCCAGCTCCGCCGCCCCCGCCGTGAACTCCCCCCGCTGCACCAGCAGCTGCGCCCGCTCGTACCGCAGCCGTGCCGCGTGCGACGGCAGCAGCAGCGCCAGGTCGATCGCCCACAGGCCCACGTCCGTCCGCTCCGGGCGGGCCGCCGCCCACACCCGGATGTTGTTCAGGATCCGCGTCACCACGTCCAGCGGCGCCGCGGGCTCCAGCATCGACGGGTGCAGGGGCGCACCGGTCGCCCCGGCGACCAGCATCTCGGCGTCGTTCCCGCCGAGTACCCGGCCCCCGTCGAACGGATCGGCCAGCACTCGCTCCTCCTCCGGCCCGAAGCCGACCACGAAGTGCCCCGGCAGTCCGACCCCGTACACCGGGGCCCCCGCCCGCCGGGCCACCTCCAGCCAGACCACCGAGAGCAGGATCGGCAGCCCGCGCCGCCGCCGCAGCACCTCGTGCAGCAGGGACGACTCCAGGCGCTGGTAGTCCGCAGCGGCCCCCTCGAAGCCGTACCGCCCGCCGAGCAGGTCCCGCAGCGCGTCTGCCCAGGCCCGTGGCGTACCGGGCCGGAACGGCAGCTGTCCGGCCAGCCGGTCGAGCTCCATCTGCGCGGCGTCCAGGCCGGCCTCGTCCAGCGCCCCGTCCGCCTCGGCACCGACCAGGAGGCACAGCAGCGACAGGTCGGGCCGTTCGGACCGTGCCTCTTCGGCGAATCTCCGCCGGATCTCGGCGGAACGGTCGGGCGGCGGGGGATGGGGGAGGTGACGGTGACGCATGGCGGACAGGTGCCCTCTCACGGCGATCGGCGAACGAAGACCGGCGGACGAAAAACCGGCGGACGGAAAACCGGCGGACGGAAAACCGGCGGACGGAAAACCGGCGGACGGACCGGGCGGACGGAAACCCGGCGAGCGGAAACCCCGGCGGACGTGCGGACGCGGTGCCCCGCCGCCCGGCGGTCAGTCCCGTCCCGCCCCGCCGGCGTCCCCGGTCTGCGGCGCACGGTAGTGGTGGTACGCATGGTGCACCGCGAACCCCATCCCGGCGTACAGCGTCCGCGCCCCCGCGTTGTCCGTCTCGACCTGCAGGCACGCCGCCGACGCGCCCTCGTCGAGCGCCCGCCGGGCCAGCGCGGCCATGACGGCGGTTGCCAGCCCCCGCCGCCGCCGCGCCGGATCGACCTCGACGGCCGCGAAGGAGGCCCACCGCCCGTCCACGACACACCGCCCGATCGCGGCCGGCACCTCCCCGCCGGGCACCGACGCGAACCACACCGACGCCCCGCCGTGGAGCACCCGCAGCGCCACGTCGCTCACGCCCCTGCGCTGATACCGCGCCAGCCACGCCCCGTCGGCCTCCCGGGACAGCTCGACCCCGGCCCCCTCGGCCCGGTCGGCGACCGGCGCCAGTCCACCGGTCCACACCTCGGCCGTCACCTCCCGTTCCCAGCCCCGCCGCTCCAGCTCCGCGCACAGCTGCTCCTGCGTGCCCTCGGCCCCGGTGGCGGTCTGGACGTACGCGGGCAGCCCGCGCTCGCCGTACCAGCGGCGCACGGCGCTCAGCGTGTCGTCGAGCGGCATCCCCGGACCGCCCAGCGGCAGCACGGAGTTGGCCCGCCGTGTGAACCCGGCGGCGGCCCGCAGCTCCCATGCGCCGAGCCACTCGCTCTCCACCGGCGGCCAGGCCCGCGCGAGAACCCGCGCCAGCTCCTCGTACGACGCGGCGGGGCCACGCCGGCGCGCCGGGGCCGACGGTACGACCTTGCCCGCGACCAGCGCGGATTCCGCGATCCGCACCGACTCGCCGCTCCTGCGTGTGATCACCAGCACACCGTTGTCCCACGATGCGAGAACGCCGACCGCGTCGGTGAACCTCCCGCTCGTGGCGCCAGGTCCGAGCAAGTGGCGTACGGAGACTCGTTTGCCCACGTCAGCAGGGGTGATGCGGACCTCGAGACGGCCGGCGGCAGAGATTTCCACGGGTCGGTACACCCCTCCTGTTCGGATCATGCCCAAGAACGGAGATACTAGGGGCGGGCATCGACGACGCCGCGCTCCCGCGCGCCAGGCGGCGGAGCCTGAGGAGGCCCGCCAGCGCCCTATCGAGGAGGAACGACAGCGTGACCTACGTCATCGCGCAGCCTTGTGTCGACGTGAAGGACAAGGCGTGCATCGAGGAGTGCCCGGTCGACTGCATCTACGAGGGCCAGCGGTCCTTGTACATCCACCCGGACGAATGCGTCGACTGTGGTGCCTGTGAGCCGGTCTGCCCGGTCGAGGCGATCTTCTACGAGGACGACACTCCCGAGGAGTGGAAGGACTACTACAAGGCGAACGTCGAGTTCTTCGACGAGCTCGGTTCGCCCGGCGGCGCCAGCAAGCTGGGTCTGATCGAGCGCGACCACCCCTTCGTCGCCGCGCTGCCGCCGCAGAACCAGTAAGAGCGGCCCGCACGCGCGCCGCCTCGGTCCCGTACGGCCCGGTCACCCCGACCGGCGCCGTACGGGACCGAGGCGTTTGCCGTACCGGGCGCCCACGACGAAAGTGAGCCAGTAACGTGTCCGCAGTCTCCGACAGGCTTCCCACCTTCCCCTGGGACAAGCTGGAGCCGTACAAGAAGACGGCCGCCGCGCACCCCGACGGCATCGTCGACCTCTCCGTCGGCACCCCGGTCGACCCGGTCCCCGAACCGATCCAGAAGGCTCTGGTCGACGCGGCGGACTCCCCGGGCTATCCGACCGTCTGGGGCACCCCGGCACTGCGCGACGCGATCACCGGCTGGGTCGGGCGCCGCCTCGGCGCCCGCGACGTCACCCACCGCCACGTCCTGCCGATCGTCGGCTCCAAGGAACTCGTCGCCTGGCTCCCCACCCAGCTGGGCCTCGGCCCCGGCGACCGGGTGGCCTTCCCGCGCCTGGCCTACCCGACGTACGAGGTCGGCGCGCGCCTGGCCCGCGCGGAGTACGAGGCCTACGACGACCCCACGGACCTGGACCCGGCGGGCCTGAAGCTGCTGTGGCTCAACTCCCCGTCGAACCCGACCGGCAAGGTGCTGTCCCGGGCCGACCTGACCCGGATCGTCGCCTGGGCCCGCGAGCACGGTGTCCTGGTCGTCTCCGACGAGTGCTACCTGGAGCTGGGCTGGGAGGCCGACCCGGTCTCGGTCCTGCACCCGGACGTCAACGGCGGCTCCTACGACGGCCTGGTCGCCGTGCACTCCCTCTCCAAGCGGTCCAACCTCGCGGGCTACCGCGCGGCCTTCCTGGCCGGTGACCCGGCCGTGCTCGGCCCGCTCCTGGAGATCCGCAAGCACGGCGGCATGATGACCTCGGCCCCCACACAGGCGGCCGTGGTGGCGGCCCTCGGCGACGACGAGCACGTCCGCGTCCAGCGCGAGCGTTACGCGGCCCGCCGTACCGCCCTGCGGGAGGCGCTGCTCGGCCACGGCTTCCGCATCGAGCACAGCGAGGCCAGCCTCTACCTGTGGGCCACCCGCGACGAGTCCTGCTGGGACACGGTCGCCCACCTGGCCGAACGTGGCATCCTCGTCGCCCCCGGCGACTTCTACGGCCCCGCCGGCGAGCGCTTCGTCCGGGTCGCCTTCACGGCGACGGACGAACGCGTGGCGGCGGCGGTGGCCCGCCTGGCCTGACACCGCCGCCTCGCCGCTCCGCCGCATGACGGCGGGGCCCGGGAGAACCCGGGCCCCGCCGTCGTACGGCCGCTGCCGGCCGTCAGCCGAGCGGCAGGCCCTGGACCGGCAGCCCGCCCTTGCCCAGGGCGTCCGTCGGCAGACCGCCCTCCGTGGCGGTCGCCGCCGTGTCGCCGATGATGTCCCCGGCGGAGCCCGCCGCGTCACCGGCGGCCTTCTGCGCCACCGGCGTGGTCTTCTTGACGACCGAGCCACCGGTCCGGCCCGCGGCGGGCACGGCCTTCTCGACGGCCTTGCCGCCGGTCTCGCCCGCGGTCTCGGTGACGTTCCGGGCGGCGCTGTCGACGGTGTTGGCGACGTTCGCCCCGTCCAGCGCGGTCAGCCCGCCGAGGTCCGGGGCGGCGGGCAGCTGGGGAGCCGCACCGGCGGAGCCGGCCGCACCGACCCCGGCGGCCGCTCCCGCAGCGACGAGCAGCGCGGCACGGGCGATCCGGCGGGTCAGGGGGAGGGACATGATGCTCCTTCGACGGAAGTCAACGATGAGGATTTCCGTCCGTGTTCCGGCGGATGTAGGCCGGACACGGACGCAGTGACTACCGCTCGAAGGCCACGAAGGTTGCGGCGCCCCCAGGTAAAGAATTGGCAATGCGTCGCATTATCTGCTGCACGGAAAAGCGGGCGAACGGGCCCCGGCCGGAGAGCCTGCCGAATCCTTACAGCACCTTGTTCTCCAGGGCTTCCGCCGTTTCGGGGAGGGCGACGCGGCACCCCGCGACCTGCCGGTTCCGCGCCCGCGGAACTCCCTCCCGCGGGGGACGGTTCGTACGTACTACCGTGCGGACGTGATCCGGACCGTTCCCGTCGAGCGTTCCGCCCCGTGGGTGCCGCTGTCGCTCGCCGCGGTCCACGAGCTGTCGGTGTGTCCGGCGGTCCACTGCAGGCCGGCGTAGGTGACCCGCTCGATGTGCAGGGCCGACGCGTTGGCCACCGCCCAGTGCGCCAGCTGCCAGCCGCGCCGCTCCGGGGCGCCGCCCGTGCCCGGACCGCTTCCCCCGCCCACCGGCAGCGTCACGGTCCGCCCGCCGGAACCGCCGGAACCGTCCGGTCCCTCGGCGCCGTCCGCGGGGCTCGCGGACGGCGCGGGGCCGGACTTCGCCGACGTGCCCGCCTCCGCGCCGGCCGGCTGGAGCACATCGCGCCCGAAGTCCCGCACGAGCGCCGCGCGCACCGCGTCCGGCCCCTTGGTCCGCGCGGTGCCGGGGCGCCCGTCGCAGGTCAGCGTCGCCGCCGACCGTCCGGTCAGGGCCGCGGCCAGCAGCGCGGCGTCCGGCTCGTGCTTGGCGTAGGCGTCGGGGAAGGCGCTGCGCTGCACGCGCTGCGCGGCGTCGGTCAGGGGGAGGCGCGTGTAGCCGGGCACCTCGACCAGGTGGTCGTAGAACCTGCCCGCGGAGTACGACGGGTCCATGATCTCCTCGACCGTGCCCCAGCCCTGCGAGGGCCGCTGTTGGAAGAGGCCGACCGAGTCGCGGTCGCCGTAGTCGATGTTGCGCAGCGAGGACTCCTGCAACGCGGTGGCCAGCGCGATCGTCACCGCCCGGTCGGGCAGGCCGCGCGCGGTGCCCACGGCGGTGATCGTCGCCGCGTTCACCGCCTGCTCCGGCGTCAGCTCGTAGGTCTTGTCCTCGTCCTCGCTCGACACGACCCTGCACCCCGGCGCACCGGTGCCCCCGGTGACGTACTGGACGGCGAGGTAGCCGGCGACCGCGAGCAGGACCACGAGGGCCGCCCCGGCGCGCAGGAGGCGGCCGCGGCGTTTGCGGGTGGAAGACGGCTCAAGCACGCCTACAAGGTACTGGAGGGTAGGACTTCGGTGGCGCCGGGTGCGGGGGCCGAGGACGGCCCGCCCGCGGACCCGGCGGGTAGGGTCGACGGCATGGCCGATACCCCGCTTGACCTCACGCTGGACGCCGCGGAGCTCACCGCGCGGCTCGTCGACATCCCCTCCGAGAGCGGCACCGAGAAGCCGCTGGCGGACGCGATCGAGAGCGCCCTGCGCGCCCTGCCGCACCTGAGGGTCGACCGCTACGGCAACAACGTCGTGGCCCGCACGAGCCTGGGCCGGGCGGAACGCGTGATCCTGGCCGGCCACATCGACACCGTCCCGATCGCCGGCAACGTCCCCTCCCGGCTGGACGAGGACGGCGTGCTGTGGGGCTGCGGCACCTGCGACATGAAGGCGGGCGTCGCCGTGCAGCTGCGCATCGCCGCCACCGTCCCGGCCCCCAATCGCGACCTGACCTTCGTCTTCTACGACAACGAGGAGGTCGCCGCCGAGCTGAACGGGCTGAAGCACGTCGCCGAGGCACACCCCGAGTGGCTGGAGGGAGACTTCGCGGTGCTCCTCGAACCCTCCGACGGCCAGGTGGAGGGCGGCTGCCAGGGCACACTCCGGGTGCTGCTGAGGACGACGGGGGAGCGCGCGCACTCGGCCCGCTCCTGGATGGGCTCCAACGCCGTCCACGCCGCCGCCCCGGTCCTCGCCCGCCTCGCGGAGTACCAGCCCCGCCACCCGGTGATCGACGGCCTGGAGTACCGCGAGGGCCTGAACGCGGTCGGCATCACGGGCGGCGTCGCGGGCAACGTCATCCCCGACGAGTGCGTGGTCACCGTCAACTTCCGCTACGCCCCCGACCGCAGCCCCGAGGAGGCCCTCGCCCACGTCCGCGAGGTCTTCGCGGACTGCGGGGTGGCGGAGTTCGTGGTCGACGACCACAGCGGCGCGGCCCTGCCGGGCCTGTCCCACCCCGCCGCGGCGGCCTTCATCGAGGCGGTCGGCGGCATCCCGCAGCCCAAGTACGGCTGGACGGACGTCTCGCGCTTCTCCGCGCTCGGCGTCCCGGCGGTCAACTACGGCCCGGGCAACCCGCACTTGGCGCACAAGCGGGACGAGCGGGTGGAGACGGCGAAGATCCTCGCGGGGGAGGAGCGGCTGCGCTCCTGGCTGACGGCATGATCCGAACCGGGTTTACGCCGCTGTGTGCCGGACATGCTGAGGTCCCCCGCACGTAACCCGCACGGATCTACGCTGAGGTGGAATCACCCGCAGACGGAGGGAGCGCACATGGCCACTGGCAACCCCGAGGGCAGGAAGCGGCCACCGGAGGAGCAGCGCCTGGGCCCGGTCCTCCGGCGGCGGGGCCAGGTCCAGGAGAGCACCACCGACCAGCGCCTGCTGGACGAGCGTGCCCCGACCGACTGGGTCCACACCGACCCCTGGCGCGTCCTGCGCATCCAGTCGGAGTTCATCGAGGGCTTCGGCACGCTCGCCGAGCTGCCGCCCGCGATCAGCGTCTTCGGCTCCGCCCGCACCCCGGCCGACTCCCCGGAGTACGACGCCGGCGTCCGGCTGGGCCGCGGCCTGGTGGAGGCGGGCTTCGCGGTCATCACCGGCGGCGGGCCGGGGGCGATGGAGGCGGCCAACAAGGGTGCGCTGGAGGCCAAGGGCATCTCCGTCGGCCTCGGCATCGAGCTGCCCTTCGAGCAGGGGCTCAACCCGTACGTCGACATCGGCCTGAACTTCCGCTACTTCTTCGTCCGCAAGATGATGTTCGTGAAGTACGCCCAGGGCTTCGTGGTCCTGCCCGGCGGTCTCGGCACCCTCGACGAGCTCTTCGAGGCCCTCACCCTGGTGCAGACCCAGAAGGTCACGCGCTTCCCGATCGTCCTGTTCGGCTCCGAGTACTGGGGCGGACTCGTCGACTGGCTCCGGGGCACCCTGGTCGCCCAGGGCAAGGCCTCCGAGAAGGACCTGCTCCTGTTCCACGTCACGGACGACGTCGACGAGGCGGTCGCCCTGGTCTCCAAGGAAGCGGGCCGCTAGCCCGGACACCCCGACCCGGCAGGGGCGCGGGGGACGAGGTCCCCGCCGGGGGCCAGGGGCGGAGCTCCCCGGCGGGGCCGAAGGGGCGGAGCCCCTGGGGACGGGAACGGGCAGGGGCGGCGGGGGCGAAACACCCCACGCCCCCGCGCCCCACACCAACCCCGCCCCCTACGCCAACCCCCGCCGAGCCACCGCAGGCGCCCGGTGCCCGGCGATCGCCGCCACCATGTCCAGCACCTGCCGCGTCTCCGCCACCTCGTGCACCCGGTACACCCGCGCCCCCAGCCACGCCGACACCGCCGTCGTCGCCAGCGTCCCCAGCACCCGCTCCTTCACCGGCCGGTCCAGCGTCTCCCCGACGAAGTCCTTGTTGGACAGGGACACCAGCACCGGCCACCCCGTCTCCACCATCTCCCCGAGCCGCCGCGTCGCCTCCAGGCTGTGCCGCGTGTTCTTCCCGAAGTCGTGCCCGGGGTCGATCAGCACCGACTCCCGCGGCACCCCCAGCGCCACCGCCCGCTCGGCCAGCCCCACCGTCACGTCGAGGATGTCGGCCATGACGTCGTCGTACGCCACCCGGTGCGGCCGCGTCCGCGGCTCGGCGCCCCCGGCGTGCGTGCACACCAGCCCCACCCCGTACCGCCCCGCGACCTGAGCGAGCTTCGGGTCGACGCCGCCCCACGCGTCGTTCAGCAGATCCGCCCCCGCCTCGCACACGGCCTCGCCGACCTCGTGCCGCCAGGTGTCCACGCTGATCACGACGTCCGGGAACCGGCGCCGGACCTCCGCGACGAAACCCACGGTCCGCCGCGCCTCCTCCTCGGCCGACACCTCGTCACCGGGCCCCGCCTTCACCCCGCCGATGTCGATGATCGCGGCCCCCTCGGCCACGGCCTGCTCCACGCGCGCGAGCGCCGGCTCGTCGCGGAAGGTGGCGCCCCGGTCGTAGAAGGAGTCCGGGGTCCGGTTCACGATCGCCATGATCACCGGCTCGTGCGGTGCGAACTCGCGCCTGCCCAGCCTGAGCATCCCCTGTGACCTCTCCTCGCCCATACCGTCCCGTCCCTCATGTCCGCTCCGGGACCGACGTCCCGCTCTTCGGTGACCGCCGGTGTCCGCCGGTGCCCTTCGGCCGCCTGCGGCCCCGGCTGTCAGACTCGCATGGCACGATCGGACCCGACACAACCGACTCCGATCCAACCAGCCGACGCGATCCGCCGGACGACCCACCGGGCGAACCGGAGGGACCGGGAGATCGCGGCGCTCGTTCCGGCCATGGGGGCCCAGCGATGGTCATGTTCCTCTTCCTCGTCGTCGCGCTCGCCGTCGTGGTCGCCGCGGTGACGCTCGCCGTGGTGAGCGGCGGCGACAGCGGACCGCTGCCCGAGGCCGCTCCCGACCGGCTGCGGGACTCGCTGCCCCCGGACCGTCCGGTGGCCCGCGCGGACGTGGAGCGGCTCCGCTTCCCCCTCGTCCTGCGCGGCTACCGCATGGCGGACGTCGACGACGCCCTCGGCCGGCTCGGCGCCGAGCTCTCCGAACGCGACGCCCGCATCGCCGGCCTGGAGTCCGAGCTGGCGGCCGCCCGCGCGGCGGCCCGCCCCGTCTCCGTGGAGAAGCCCGCCGAGGAGGAGCAGCGGTGAGCGCCGGCGAGGCCGTCACCGGCCCGGACGGCGCCCCGCGCTGCCCCTGGGCCCTGTCCGCCACGGACTACGTGACCTACCACGACGAGGAGTGGGGCCGCCCGGTCCACGGCGACGACGCTCTGTTCGAGCGGCTCAGCCTGGAGGCCTTCCAGTCCGGGCTGTCCTGGATCACCGTCCTGCGCCGCCGCCCCGGCTTCCGCGCCGCTTTCGCCGGCTTCAGGATCGCCGAGGTGGCGGCCTTCACCGACGAGGACCGCGACCGCCTGCTCGCCGACACCGGCATCATCCGCAACCGCGCCAAGATCGACGCGACCCTGTCCAACGCCCGTGTCCTGGCCGGATGGAGCCCGGGCGAGCTGGACGAGCTGATCTGGTCCCACGCCCCCGACCCGGACGGCCGCCCGGTGCCGAAGACCCTCGCCGACGTCCCGGCCGTCACACCGGAGTCCACGGCACTGTCCAAGGCCCTGAAGAAACGCGGCCTGCGCTTCGTCGGCCCGACGACGGCGTACGCGCTGATGCAGGCCTGCGGACTCGTCGACGACCACCTGGCGGCGTGCGTGGCCCGGCGGACGTGAGCGGGCGGGCGGGGGACGGCCGTACCCCGCCCGCACCGGACTCAGCGCCCCAGGTACTTCGGCTTCTCCTTGGCGACGAAGGCCCGCACCGCGATCCCGTGGTCCTGCGACGCGCCCGCCCGTGCCTGCAGCTCGTCCTCCTTCTCCAGCGTCTCGGCGAGCGAGTGCGTCAGCCCGTACGCCATCGCCTCCTTCAGCGCCGCGTACGCCACCGTCGGCCCCTCGGCCAGCGCCCGCGCCGTCCGCTCGGCCTCCTCGCGCAGATCGGTGGCCGGCACGACCCGGCCGGCGATGCCGAGGTCGTACGCCTCCTGCGCGCCGATGCTGCGCGGGAACAGCAGCAGGTCGGCGGCGCGCCCGGGACCGACGACGCGCGGCAGCGTCCAGGAGACGCCCGAGTCGGCGGTCAGCGCGACGCCCGCGAACGACGTGTTGAAGGCCGCCGTCTCCGCGACGATCCGGTAGTCCGCGGCGAGTGCGAAACCGAGACCGGCCCCGGCCGCCACCCCGTTCACGGCGGCGACCACCGGCTTGGGCGCCTCGGCCAGCGCCCGCACGATCGGGTTGTAGTGCTCGCGGACCGTGCTCATGGTCCGGCCCTCGCCCGTCTCCCGGTCGGAGGCCAGCAGTCCGACGTGCTCCTTGAGGTCCTGGCCGACGCAGAACGCCCGCTCCCCGGCCGCCGTCAGCAGCACCGCCCGTACGGCGTCGTCCGCCGCGGCGGCCCGCACCACGTCCCGGAGCGCGACCTTCGTCTCGATGTCCAGCGCGTTCATCGCCTCGGGGCGGTTCAGCGTGATCGTCGCGAGTCCGTCGCTCACGTCGTAGAGCACGGTGTCGGCCATGGAAGTCCCCTCAGCGTCGCGGCTTGTGTCTGCAGGACAGCATGACGGAGATCACCGGGGACGGACTGTTCCGGGGATGTGACCTGCGTCAAAGAAAAACGGTCCGTATTCGTTCGGAAGGAGTGGGGCGGGGCGCGCAGTATCGCAGTCACATCGCCGAATTGAGTGGTTTTGCTCGCGTGCGTTGCCCAAGCGATGCCGACCGATGTTGGTCATCGGGTGCTGTGATGCGGGATAATGGCTGGGAAGCAATGTGTTCGATGCCGGTGTCGCGCGTCCTGCGCCGGACTGCGCGTGCCCTCACGGGCCGTCGGCGGTGACGGTGAGCTGGTATCAGGAAGGGGAACGAGCATGGCGGCCATGAAGCCGCGGACGGGCGATGGCCCGCTCGAGGTGACCAAGGAGGGGCGGGGCATCGTCATGCGCGTTCCGCTCGAAGGCGGCGGTCGACTCGTCGTCGAGCTGACCCCCGACGAGGCCGACGCGCTCGGCGACGCCCTCAAGAAGGTCGTCGGCTGACGCGCAAGCGACCATACCCGTTCGATCGCCCCGGTGCCGTACACGGTGCCGGGGCGATCGATTTTCCGCTCCACGGCGGATCCGGCCCGCCGGAACACGGCGTCGCACCGCCCGGCCGCCGCCCCGTGCCCGACGGCTACCGCTTCACCGCGCACAGCAGCCCGTCGCCGATCGGCAGCACCGACGGCACCAGCTCCGGGCTCTCCCGGACCGCGCGCAGCACCTCCCGCAGCCGCAGCACCTCGGTGGGCTGCGGCCCGGAGTCGACCGTCCGGCCGCCGCCGAAGACCCCCTCGAAGGCGACGAGCCCTCCCGGACGCAGCAGGCGCAACGATTCCGCGAGGTAGTCCACATACTCCAGCCGGTCGCCGTCACAGAAGACGAGGTCGTATCCGGCGTCCGCCAGGCGGGGCAGGACGTCCAGGGCCCGGCCCGGGATGAAGCGGGCCCGGTTGCTGGCGAAGCCCGCGGCCCGGAACGCCTGGCGCGCGAACTGCTGGTGCTCCGGCTCCGGGTCGACGGTGGTCAGGACCCCGTCCGGCCGCATGCCCTGCAGCAGATGGATCCCCGACACGCCGCAGCCGGTACCGATCTCCGCGACCGCCTTGGCGTCCACGGCGGCGGCGAGCAGCCCGAGCGCGGAGCCCGTGCCGGGCGTCACCGAGCGCAGGCCCGCCTCGCTGGCCCGGTCGCGTGCCCAGCGCAGCGCGTCGTCCTCGGCGACATAGGCGTCGGCGAACGCCCAGCTCGTCTGCCGGTTGCCGGTAATGACCCTCTCCTGTCCCCGTCGTTGCCTCGGCGTGACTGTATCCGTTGGCGTCGGGAACCCGCAGATGGGACCGGTCGTTCGAAGGGGTACGGGACAACACGGCCGGGCGGCCGGGAGCGCGACGGGGGCAGCGGATGGTCACAGGCACCGAGCAAGTGCTGACGCAGCCGTACGAGCGGTACCGGTCCAGATCAAATTCTCGTAAAACCGCTTATCCGGAGCTAACGGGCGAGGTGGCTATGGTAGGGGCTCCACTGGACACCACCAGAGCCGACAGGGGAGGTGCGGCCGAACCTGTGGATCGGGGAGGAGTGCTGCGGCGCTTTCTCGGATCGGCGGGCAGGCCGAAATCCGTGAACGACACCGCTGCTGACCACAGCCACGCCACCGGTCCTTCCGCAGGACGCACCCGGACCGCGACCTTCACCAGCGACGCGGACGGGCAGGCGTGGACTCCGCCCACCTGGGAGGAGATCGTCAGCACGCACAGCGGCCGGGTGTATCGCCTCGCCTACCGCCTCACCGGGAACCAGCACGACGCCGAGGACCTCACGCAGGAGGTCTTCGTCCGTGTCTTCCGGTCCCTGTCGACCTACACGCCGGGCACCTTCGAGGGCTGGCTGCACCGCATCACGACCAACCTCTTCCTGGACATGGTGCGCCGCAAGCAGCGCATCCGCTTCGACGCGCTCGGCGACGACGCGGCCGAGCGGCTGCCCAGCAAGGACCCCAGCCCGCAGCAGGTCTTCCACGACGCCCACTTCGACGCGGACGTCCAGCAGGCGCTGGACACCCTCGCCCCCGAGTTCCGCGCCGCCGTCGTCCTGTGCGACATCGAGGGACTGTCGTACGAGGAGATCGCCGCGACCCTCGGCGTCAAGCTCGGCACCGTCCGCTCCCGCATCCACCGTGGCCGCTCCCAGCTGCGCAAGGCCCTCTCGCACCGTTCCCCCCAGGCCCGCGCCGAGCGCCGCTCCTTCGTGGCCCGTGTTCCCGCACTGGGAGGAGGGGGCACGAGCGCGTGAGTGGGTCACGGCCGGAACCGGAGGGACACCTCGCGGAGCAGCACCTGGGAGACCGTCTCTCCGCCCTGGTGGACGGAGAGCTCGGTCACGACGCGCGTGAGCGCGTACTGGCGCACGTGGCGACCTGCCCGAAGTGCAAGGCGGAGGTCGACGCGCAGCGCCGTCTGAAGAACGTCTTCGCCGAGGCGCCACCGCCGGCGCCGTCCGAGAGCTTCCTCGCCCGTCTCCAGGGCCTGCCCGCAGGCGGTGGCACGGACGGCACGGACAGAAGCGGTTCGCCGTCGGCCGACGGTCACTTCTCCGACGGCATGCCCGGCATGCCCGGAAAGTTCGAGTTCGGTTACGTCCCCGCCCGGCCGCACTCCTCCCCGCTGCCGTCCTCGCCGGCGAACCGGGGCTTCCGGATCCACGACGTGAGCAGGCACGAGGCGGAGCGGTCCTCCTCCCGGGGCATGCGGTTCGCGTTCGCGGCCGCCGGGGCGGTCTCGCTGGCCGCGATCGCGCTGGGCGGCGTCACCCTCGGCGCCCCCGACACCACGGCGGAGGCCCGCGGCTCCGGCACCGGCAGCAATGTGACGCCGATGCGCACCCAGGGCACGGGAGCCACCGCCGGCCCCGAGGGCCAGCGCCGCCGTCCGGCCGGCCCGCTGCTCGGGCAGGCCCAGGGCAGACGGACGCTCGGCGACACCGCCGTGGCCCCGACCGAGGCGCCCGCGCCGCTGCTGCCCGGGCTGCCGGCCCCCGCGGCCGCCGACCCGAGCCGGCAGGCCGTACGGACGCTCACCGCGCCGGTCATGGCCGGAGCGGCCGCCGTGTCCCCGCTGATACGCCCGCTGGACGCCCCGCTGGACGCGATTCCGCCGCTCGCTCCGGCCACCTGGCCGGTGCTGTCCGAGGTCAGGCCGCCCGGCCTGCTCGCCGGGACCGTTTCCGACCCGTTCGCGTCCCCGCGGGCCTCGGCGTCCCACCGTCCGGCGCCCTGACGGGCGTCTGCACGGCGGACCGTGGACCTGATTGAATCCGGAATGGCTCCGGAGCCTTGGAGCAACGATCCGCGGTCAGGTGTTGGGGAGAACATGAACGAGGGGAAGCCCACGAAGGTGAAATGGTGGAGTCGCCCTCGCTCGTCCGAGGACGCCTTCGACGGCGACTTCGAACTGGCACGCCCCCGCACCGCGCAGGGCGCCGCCGGCGACGGGCCCGACGGGGGAGACGGGGACGACTTCGAGCCGCAGCGCCCCGCGCCGGCCGGCGAGCGGGAGCACGAAGGGGACTACGAGCTGCACGGCCCCGCCGTTTCGCCCGGCACGCCGACGGCACACGCCGGCGCGGCCCCGGGCGTCATCGGCACGGACCAGGGCGACGCCGACGCCGTCCCCCGGCCCCGCACGGACGCCGCGCCCCCCGCGGAGACCTCCACGGCCGGGAACCCCACCGACGTCCCGAGCGCCCGCGACGCCGCGGACACCCCCGACGCGGCGAGCGCCTCCGGCACCGACGACCAGGACGGCGCCCGTGCCTCCGACGCCCCTGGGGCCGACGACGTCACGGCCTCCGCGCCCGGCGCCCCACGCCCCACGCCCCTGCACGAACCCGATCCGTACAGCACCCCTCCGTACGGCGAGCCCGGGCCCTGGGCCCCCGCCCCGCCGGTCCAGCACCCGGCGGCGACCCCGGCCCACGGCACGGCGGTCCCGCCGGCGGTGACCCCGCCGCCCGCCGACGCGCCCGCCGCCATGATCACGCCCCCGCCGCACCCCGGCGCCCCGCGGCCGCACCCGGTGACGGCGCCCCCGCCGCCCGGCGCCCCCCGGCCCCAGGACGCCCCCGTTCCCGACCCCTGGCAGCGGTACGACCCCTGGGCCGCCGCCGGCCCCCTCCAGCAGACCGGCGCCGCCGCCCCGGCGCACGGCCGGCGCCGCGGGAGGACCAGGAGGACGCTCGTCACCGGCATCCTGCTGATCGCCCTGGTCTCCGGCGGCGTCGGCGGTGCCGTGGGCGTCTACCTGGAGCGCCACGGCGGCGTGGGGACCGTGGAGCTGCCGCAGGCCGGCAAGGAGTCCGCCGACCGGGACCCCGGCACCGTCGCCGGGATCGCCGCCCGCGCCCTGCCCGGCGTGGTGACGCTCCACGTTAGCGGCGGCGGCGCGGCGGGCACCGGCACCGGCTTCGTGCTCGACGGACGCGGCCACATCCTCACCAACAACCACGTCGTGGAGCCCGCCGGGGACGGCGGTGAGATCACCGTGACCTTCCACAGCGGCGACACCGCGAAGGCCACGGTCGTCGGCCGGGACAGCGGCTACGACCTCGCCGTGGTCGAGGTGAAGGACGTGCGCGGACTCACCCCCATGCCGCTCGGCAACTCCGACAACGTGCAGGTCGGCGACCCCGTCGTCGCCATCGGCGCCCCCTTCGACCTGGCCGGCACGGTCACGTCCGGCATCATCAGCGCCAAGGAACGGCCCATCACGGCCGGCGGCGGGGAGGGCGACGGCAGCGACGTGTCGTACGTCGACGCGCTGCAGACCGACGCGCCCATCAACCCGGGCAACTCGGGCGGCCCCCTGCTGGACTCCCGGGGGCGGGTCATCGGCATCAACTCCGCCATCCGGTCCGCCGGCAGCGAGAGCATCGAGCCGGAGGGCGGCCAGTCCGGTTCCATAGGTCTCGGTTTCGCCATCCCCATCAACCAGGGCAAGCGCGTCGCCGAGGAACTGATCAACACCGGCAGGGCGACGCACCCCGTGATCGGCATCACCCTCGACATGAGCTACACCGGCGACGGCGCCCGCGTCGGCACCGAGGGCAGTGACGGAGGCCCCCCGGTCACCGTCGGCGGCCCCGGCGCCCGGGCCGGACTCGAGGCGGGAGACGTGATCACCGAGGTCGACGGCCGGCGCATCCACTCCGGTGAGGAACTCATCGTCAAGACCCGCGCCCACCGCCCCGGCGACCGCCTCGAGCTGACCGTGGAACGCGACGGCAGGGAGACGAACGTCTCGTTGGTGCTCGGCTCCTCCGACGACGGCTGAGACGGCCGCACAGGGCCCCGGAGAGCCAGGAGCAGGGGACGGGAAGGCGAACAGTCCGGAAAGCGGCCGTATCCACGCGACCGGAGGTCACAGGACGGTACCGGACCGGCGGGAACGGCGGGTACCGTGGTGGCGGCCCGGACATCCCAAGGAGCTTCAGGTGTTCAATGACATAGGCGCACTCGAGCTGGTGACGCTCGTCGTCCTCGCCGTGCTCGTGTTCGGTCCGGACAAGCTCCCCAAGGTCATCCAGGACGTGACGCGGACCATCCGCAAGATCCGGGAGTTCTCGGACAGCGCCAAGCGGGACATCCGGGAGGAGCTCGGCCCCGAGTTCAAGGACTTCGAGTTCGAGGACCTCAACCCGAAGACGTTCCTCCGCAAGCAGCTGGACAACGACGAGCTGGGTCTCAAGGAGATCCGCAACAACTTCGACCTGAAGAAGGAGATGGCCGAGGTCGCCGACGCCGTCCACGGCCGCGATTCCGACACGTCGTCGTCCGCCTCCTCGGGATCCTCCGGCTCCTCCGGCGGGGCCATCGACATGTCCAAGAAGATCGACATGTCCAAGAAGGCCGAGACCCCCGCCCGTGACGACCGGCCGCCGTTCGACGCGGACGCCACCTGAGGCGGACACCGCCCGAGCCCGGCCCGCCCCCGGACCGCCGTGCGGTGCGCCGGGTACTCCACCCCGGTCACGTCCGGCCCGAACGCGGCACCGCCGCACCCCACTCGGCGGACGTTCTCCCCGGCTGCCCGCGGCGGGGTGGTTATGCTGCCGAGTTGTTGCGCGGAGCGGACGAGTGCGCCCGATGGGGGGCGGGCCGTGCCGCTCCGACGAGAGCGAGGAGGCGTCCGGGCACATGGAGACGACGAACGCGGCGGTCGCGCAGGCGCCGGCCGCGGAGGACGGACAGGATGTCCCCTCCGCCCGGCGTACGGTCGACGGCTACCTGCGGGCGCCCTTCCCGTGGTACGGCCTCGACGAGGCGTTCACGGGACGGCGCTGGCTGATGCAGGTCGGCACGGCGGCCGACGGCGCCGTGGAACACGGCTCCCTCGGGCACGGCGACGAGCCGTCCGTGCGCAACGAGCACATGTCCGGCGACGACCAGGACGCCAAGGAGAAGTTCGCGGTCGTCGTGACCGTGGCCGCCAGCCCCGACCGGCGCAGCGCCGACGGCACCGGCCTGCTGGAGGCCACCTCGGTGTCCTCGGCGGCGTGGCTCGCCGGGGTCGGGCTGCTCTCCTGCACCTGGCCCGGCCAGATGGACCACTCCCTGCGCGACGACTGGCTGGAGCAGCAGACCGAGACCGCGTGGGTGCTCGCCGACGACCTCGACGGGGAGGACTGGACGACACTGTCCCTGCCCGTGGACGGCGTGCAGACCTCCTTCCACTACCGGGAGACCGCGTTCGGCTGGGTGCTGGCCGGCACCACCGGCGAGAGCGTCCACCTGGGCGCGTACGGCCGCGGCATGAGCGCCTACGGGCTCGCCTTCTCCGCCGTCAAGGACATCACCGCCTACGACGATCGCGGCTAGCCGCGCCGGCCGCCTCACGACGAGCCCGGCCACGACAGACGAGCCCGGACACGCCAAGGGGCGCCGTCCCTCAGGACAGCGCCCCCGAAGCCGTACGGGCCGTCAGAACTTGTTCTTCGGCGTGATCCCCAGCGACAGCCCCGACAGGCCGCGCTGACGGCCGCCCAGCTTGCCCGCGATCGCGCGCAGCGCGGCACCCGCCGGGGAGTCCGGGGCGGACAGCACCACGGGCCTGCCGTCGTCGCCGCCCTCGCGCAGGCGCACGTCGATCGGGATGGAGCCGAGGACCGGGACCGAGGCGCCGGTCGTGCGGGTCAGGCCGTCGGCGACCGTCTGGCCGCCGCCCGTGCCGAACACGTCGACCATCTCGCCGCAGTGCGGGCAGGGCAGCCCCGCCATGTTCTCCACGACGCCGACGATCTTCTGATGGGTCTGCACGGCGATCGCGCCGGCCCGCTCCGCCACCTCGGCGGCGGCCTGCTGAGGGGTCGTCACGACCAGGATCTCGGCGTTCGGCACGAGCTGCGCCACCGAGATCGCGATGTCGCCGGTGCCGGGCGGCAGGTCGAGCAGCAGCACGTCCAGGTCGCCCCAGTACACGTCCGCCAGGAACTGCTGGAGCGCGCGGTGCAGCATCGGGCCGCGCCAGACGACCGGCGCGTTGCCCGGGGTGAACATGCCGATGGAGATGACCTTCACGCCGTTCGCGGACGGCGGCATGATCATGTTCTCGACCTGGGTGGGCCGCCCGTCGGCGCCCAGCATGCGCGGCACGGAGTGGCCGTAGATGTCGGCGTCGACCACGCCGACCTTCAGTCCGTCGGCCGCCATCGCCGCCGCCAGGTTCACCGTCACCGAGGACTTGCCGACGCCGCCCTTGCCGGAGGCCACCGCGTACACCCGGGTCAGGCTGCCCGGCTTGGCGAAGGGCACCTCACGCTCGGTCTGCCCGCCGCGCAGCGCGGAGGCCAGCTCACGGCGCTGCTCGTCGCTCATCACGTCCAGTTCGACGTCGACCCGCGTGACGCCCTCGACGCGCGAGACGGCGTCGGTCACGCGCTGCGTGATGGTGTCGCGCATGGGGCAGCCGGAGACCGTCAGGTACACGGCGACCGCGACCGCTCCGTCCGCGCCGATCTCCACCGACTTGACCATCCCGAGCTCGGTGATGGGCCGGTTGATCTCGGGGTCGTTCACCGTCGCCAGTGCTTCGCGCACCGCGTCTTCCGTAGCCATAGAGATGATGGTACGGCGCCGCCCACGGAGCGCGGAAAGCCCCGTCAACGGTCGTGTACGTCACGCCCGGTGGCCCGGTCCGCCGGGAATACGCCGTGACCGTGGTGGTGGCCGTCCCGCCGCTCCTCCATCTCCTTGATCAGGTCCTGGAGCTCGGAGCGGATCCAGTCCCGCGTCGCGACCTCGCCGAGCCCGATGCGCAGGGCGGCGATCTCCCGGGTCAGGTACTCCGTGTCGGCGATGGACCGTTCGTTCTGCTTGCGGTCCTGCTCCAGATTGACCCGGTCCCGGTCGTCCTGCCGGTTCTGCGCGAGCAGGATCAGCGGGGCCGCGTAGGAGGCCTGCAGCGACAGGGCCAGCGTCAGGAAGATGAACGGGTACTCGTCGAAGCGCAGCGGGCCCGGCACGGACACGTTCCACAGCACCCAGACGATGATGACGATCGTCATCCAGACGATGAACCGCCCGGTGCCCAGGAACCGCGCGATGCGCTCCGACAGCCGCCCGAAGGCCTCCGGGTCCCACTCGGGCAGCAGCCGGCGCCGCGGCGGCCGGGGCTGGTCCAGGCGGGCACCGCGGGGACGCGAGGCCGCCGTGGCCCCCGACACCGCGCGCTCCCGGACCGTCGTCTCCCGCTCAGGCGCCATCGGCGCTCACCTCCCTCGCCCTGTCCGTCCCGCCCGTCCCGGCCGCTTCGTTCGCCTCGTCGAGGTGGTACTCGGTCTCCCGCCAGTCCTCGGGCAGCATGTGGTCCAGCACGTCGTCCACGGTGATCGCGCCGAGCAGCGACCCGGACTCGTCGACCACGGGCGCCGCCACCATGTCGTACGTGGCGAAGAAGCCGGCGACCACGGGCAGCGCGGCGTCCGGGTCCAGGGGCTGCAGATCGTCGTCGATCATCGCCCCGACCAGCGTGTACGGGGGGTCGCGCAACAGCCGCTGGAAATGGACGGTGCCCAGGTACTTGCCGGTCGGGGTCTCCTCGGGCGGCCGGCACACGTACACCTGCGCGGCGTGCGCCGGCGACAGATCCGGGTTGCGGATGCGGGCCAGGGCGTCGGCGACGGTCGCGTCGGGCCGCAGCACGATCGGCTCGGTCGTCATCAGACCGCCGGCCGTGTGCTCCTCGTACGCCATCAGGCGCCGCATGTCGGCCGCGTCGTCGGGCTGCATCAGGGACAGCAGCCGTTCCTTGTCCTCCTCCGGCAGCTCGCCGAGCAGGTCGGCCGCGTCGTCGGGGTCCATCGCCTCCAGCACGTCCGCCGCGCGCTCCTCCTTCAGCTTGCCGAGGATCTCGATCTGGTCGTCCTCCGGCAGCTCCTCCAGCACGTCGGCCAGCCGGTCATCGTCGAGGGCGGCGGCGACCTCGGCCCGGCGCTTGGCCGAGAGGTGGTGCAGGACGTTGGCGAGGTCGGCGGGGCGCAGCTGCTCGAAGGTGGCGAGGAGGTTCTCTGCGCCCTGCCCCTGCTCCTCCACGGAGAAGCCGGTCACACCGGACCACTCCACGGTCAGCGTCTCCCCCTTGCTGCGCCGGAACGCCCCGCCCTTCCTCCCCTTGCGGACGAAGACCTTGTCGATCTCCCAGTCCCGGCGGGCCGGCAGCTGCTGCACGGCCAGGTCGAGGACGGTGACCTCCTCGCCGGTCTCGGTGAGCGTGACCCGCCGGTCGAGCAGCTCGCCGAAGACGAGACGCTCGGCGGGCCGCTGCTCGAAGCGGCGGACGTTGAGCACACCGGTGGTGATGACCTGCCCGGAGTCGATCCCGGTGACCCGGGTCATCGGCAGGAAGATGCGGCGGCGCGTGGACAGTTCGACGACCAGACCCAGCACCCGCGGGGGCTTGCGGCCGACGCGGAGCATGACGACCAGATCGCGCACCCGCCCCACCTGGTCGCCGGCCGGGTCGAAGACGGCGATGCCGGAGAGGTGCGAGACGAAGATCCGGGGGGCGCCCGCTGCCATGGCCGCGGCTCCTTTTCGTCAGTCGGTCCGTGAGAGGAGTTTCGTACCGGTTCCCTTTTCCGAATTGCCCGCTCGGACGGCCTTCAGGCTAGCCCGTCCCGAAGAGGACCGCCCTGGCGGCCCGTCCGGACGGACTGGCTCCGGGCACCGCGTACGGCCCCGGTACGCTGCCGTACGCCGCTTGGACCCGACGTCAGAAAGGCAGCCCCACCTGTGACCGTGACTCCCCGGCGCCGATTCCCCAGGGCCGCTTGGCTGGGCGCGGTGTGCGCCCTGACCGTGACGGGGGCGGGGCTGACGGGATGCAGCAGCGAGGATCCGGACGCGGGCACCAACGGGGTCGGCAAGCTCCCGGCCGCGCAGATCCAGGCCAGGGCCCGCGCGGCCGCCGAGTCCGCCGGAGCGGTCCGGCTGCACGGCACGGTGGCCGCCGGCACCGGCAGGTACACCCTCGACATGCGTCTGAAGGCCGACGGCGGCACCGGGTCGGTCGCCGCCGAGGGGACGACGTTCAAGCTGCTGCGGGTCGGCGACCAGCTCTTCCTGAAGGCCGACGCCGGTTTCTGGAGCGACGACGGCGGTGACGCGGCGGCGGCCGGCAAGCTCGCCGGCAAGTACGTGAAGGTGCCGAAGGGCGACCCCGCGTACCAGAAGTTCAGCGGCTTCACGGACAAGGACGTCCTTCTCGACGGGCTGTTCACCCTGCACGGCACCGTGGAGACGGACGGACGGCACGAGCAGGCCGGAGTGCGTACCGTCCGCATCTCCGGCGGCCAGGGCTCCGGCGGTTCCCTGGACGTCTCCCTGGAGGGCACGCCGTACCCGCTGCGCCTGGTGCGCGCGGGCAGCGCGGGCACGCTCAGCTTCTCGGAGTGGAACAAGGACTTCCCGCTCCAGGAGCCGGCCGAGGACGACACCCTCGACTACGGCAGGCAGCTGCCGACGTCGTAGCCGAGGGGGCTCAGCGCCGCCCGCGGCGCCCGGCCAGCAGCCGCGGCAGCCCCGCCGGCACCGGCCCGCGCGTCGTCGCCGGGGTCGGCAGCGGCGCCTTCGCCAGCGGTCCGTCGGGCAGCGGCACCGTCTCCCCGGCCGGCTCCAGGCGCAGCACCCGGCACTCACGGGCCCAGCGGCCGGTCATCGCCTCGCCGTCCGGGGCGTTGAGCCGCTTGCCCTTGAGGCCGGCGACCGCCGCCTGCCACGCCTCGGACCCGGACGCCAGCTCCACGACGCGGGCCGGCCAGGTGACCAGCCGGCCGCCCTTGTCCTTGCTGCGCACCGTCACCTCGGCCACGGCCCCGTCGGCCAGGCCCGGCAGCGGCTGCTCGCCGGGCCCGTCGCCGACGACGCAGGCCGCGCCCTCGTGCCAGACGTGCCACAGCGGGCGGGCGGGCCTGCCGGGGACCTCGACCCAGATGAGACCGGACTTCTTCGTGGCCTCCTCGACGAGGGCCTGGCCGAGCAGCTCGCTTGTCATGCGGTCAGCCTATCCAGGCGCCCGCGGTCCGGTTCAGAGCCAGCCGTTGCGCTTGAGCGTGCGGTGGATGCCCAGACAGAGCGCGACCGTGACGGTCAGGACCAGCGGGTAGCCGTACTTCCAGCGCAGCTCCGGCATGTGCTCGAAGTTCATGCCGTACACCCCGCACACCATCGTCGGCACGGCGATGATCGCGGCCCAGGAGGTGATCTTGCGCATGTCCTCGTTCTGCGCGACGGACGCCTGGGCGAGGTTGGCCTGGAGGATGGAGTTCAGCAGCTCGTCGAAGCCGATGACCTGCTCCTGCACCCGCGCCACGTGGTCGGCGACGTCCCGGAAGTACTTCTGGATCTCCGGGTCGATCAGCCGCATCGGCCGTTCGCTGAGCAGCTGCATCGGCCGCAGCAGCGGCGCCACCGCCCGCTTGAACTCCAGCACCTCGCGCTTGAGTTGGTAGATCCGGCCGGCGTCCGTGCCGCGCGGGGTGCCCTTGCGGCCCGGCGAGAACACCTCCGTCTCGACCTCGTCGATGTCGTCCTGCACGGCGTCGGCGACCGCGATGTACCCGTCGACGACGTGGTCGGCGATGGCGTGCAGCACCGCGGAGGGGCCCTTGAGCAGCAGCTCGGGGTCGTCCTCCAGCCGGTGGCGCAGTGCGCGCAGGGAGCCCTGCCCGCCGTGCCGGACGGTGATGAAGAAGTCCCGCCCGGTGAAGCACATGACCTCGCCGGTCTCGACGACCTCGCTGTTGGCGGTGAGCTCGTCGTGGTCGACGTAGTGGATGGTCTTGAAGACGGTGAACAGGGAGTCGTCGTAGCGCTCCAGCTTGGGCCGCTGGTGGGCCTGGACGGCGTCCTCCACGGCCAGCGGGTGCAGCCCGAACTCCCGGGCGATACCGGCGAACTCGCTCTCGGTGGGCTCGTGCAGACCGATCCACACGAAGCCGCCGTCGCGGCGCACCTGACGCATCGCCTGCTGCGGGCTCAGCGGCGCGTCGGACTCGACGCGCCTGCCGTCGCGGTAGACGGCGCAGTCGACGACGGCGGAGGTGGTCCCCGGGTCGCGGGTGGTGTCGTAGGCGCCGGTTTCCTTGCGCAGGGAGACGCGGGACGGGCGGACCGCGGCACGCAGGTCACGGATCATCGACATGGCAGGCTCCTTCGCGACGGGCAGCGAGCGTGCCGGCGACGGATGGAACCACCCGGAATGAGGACGTCCAGATCACGCGTGTTCGGCGCGTCCACAAAGCGGGGGGCACCGCACCGTCGCGGTGGCCGGCTTCACTGCCGAATCAGCTGCTGTTGCGGGCAGGCAGGCAGATCAGGCAAAACGAGACGAAGTGCTCTTCCGTGGAAAGGCGCGCGAGCGGGAGACGGCGACGGTGAGAAGCCGAAACGGGCTGCGTCAGCGGCGGGAAGAGCGAGTGGTACTGCACGGTCGACTTCGGTCCATGCCGCCCACCTCCTCCGGCCGGTCCCTCGTGAGGGACGATCCATACCCCTTGTTCGGAGGGGTTCCCCGTAGGGGAGTGTTCATGGCGTCGGGTGCGTGATCACACGCTTCTGCGTGCTGCCCCGAAACCGCTGGCCCAGAGTACCAGTCGCCCGCAGTGTCAAGGCCCCCCTTTGCCGTGTACTGACGAGTTCTATGCTCGCCGCATGGCTGATGTTCTTCCTCTGGTCGAGGCCCGGTTGCGTACGGCACTGGGCGAACCGGACGCGCGCGCGGCGGTCACCTTCCTCGGCACCGACCGCATCGAGGTGCTGCGCTTTTCCGGCGGCGGCCCGGAGGGCGGCATCGTCCGCTACGCCACCCTCGGCATGTCCGCGCAGCCCATGGCCGACCCCACGGCGGTGCTCGCCGACCCGGTCAGGGGGCCCCGCGCCGAGCTGGTCCTCTCCGTCCGCGCGGGCCTCGCCGACACCGACAAGGTGCTGCGCCCGCTGGCCGTGCTCGCCGCGTCCCCTCAGGTCGAGGGTGTTGTCGTGGCGCCCGGCGCCTCGCTGGACGTCGGTGAGCCGCTGTGGCCCGGCGCTCCGTTCACCTCGGTGCTGGTCGCCGAGCCGGGCGGGCTGGTGGAGGACCTGGAGCTGGACGCGCCGCTGGAGCCCGTACGGTTCCTGCCGCTGCTGCCGATGACGCCGAACGAGGCCGCCTGGAAGCGGGTGCACGGCGCCCAGGCCCTTCAGGAGCGCTGGCTGGCGCGAGGGACGGATCTGCGGGACCCGTCCCGGGGGACGGTCCCGCTGGAGTGACACCGGCGGGACGGCCCGCGGCGCGGTGTGACCGGGCGCGGTGTGACGGGACGCGGTGACGGGTAGGCATGTGCCCCGGACGGGTGATCGTCCTTGACGGGACGCGGCCCAGGGAGGACCGTGGGGCTGTATGAGGGGCGAACCCAGTTGCCCGAAGTGTGGTGGCCGGGTCAGGGCTCCCGGCCTTTTCGCCGATTCCTGGCAGTGCGACGCACACGGCACGGTGCATCCGCTGCAGCCCGTGCTGCCGCCCAGCGTCGAGGCGCTCGGCGTCGTGGTGCACCGCACCCAGGTGCCGGTGTGGATGCCGTGGCCCCTGCCGGTCGGCTGGCTGTTCACGGGCGTGGCCTGCGCGGGCGACGACCGCAGCGGCGGACGCGCCACCGCGGTGGCCTGCTCGGGGCCGGGCCCGCTCGGCGGCGCCGGTGAGCTGATCCTGGTGGCCGAGGAGATGGGCGTCGGACTCGGCGCGCGGTACGCGGGCATCGACGCCCCGGACCCCGGCCCGTACATGGACGTCGAGAAGCCGGCCCAGACCAAGGTCGTCGCCGCCGGCCGCCCGACCCCCCTCTGGCACGTCTCCGGCACCCCCGGCGACCGGGCCGTGTTCGCCGGGGAGGCCCTCGGGATGTGGCTGTGGGCCGTGCTGTGGCCCGAGCAGTCGGGGCTGCTCATGTACGACGAGCTGGTCCTGACCGACCTGCGGGACGCCGGCGCGGAGATCGACCTCGTGCCGTGCGGCGCCCTGTCGCCGAGGCTCCTCCAGCCGTAGCGGCGGCCGCGGCCCGCGCGTAGGGGGCGCAGGGCCGCTGCGGGTGTGACATCGGGGTGTCCGGTTCCGGTTATCCTTGAGCGTCCCTTCCGTCCGTCATCGTCTGGAGTCGTCGTGCGCATCGACCTGCACACCCACTCCACGGCGTCCGACGGCACGGACACCCCGGCCCAGCTGGTGCGCAAGGCCGCCGCGGCCGGGCTGGACGTCGTCGCGCTGACCGACCACGACACCACCCGCGGACACGCCGAGGCCGTCGCCGCGCTCCCCGAGGGCCTGACGCTGGTCACCGGCGCCGAACTCTCCTGCCGCCTCGACGGCGTCGGCATCCACATGCTGGCCTACCTCTTCGACCCCGAGGAGCCCGCCCTGCTCGCCGAGCGGGAGCTGGTCCGGGACGACAGGGTGCCGCGCGCCCGCGCCATGGTCGCCAAGCTCCAGGCGCTGGGCGTGCCGGTCACCTGGGAGCAGGTCGCGCGGATCGCCGACGGCGGTTCGGTCGGGCGTCCGCACGTGGCCTCCGCGCTCGTGGAGCTCGGCGTCGTGCCGACCGTGAGCGACGCCTTCACCGAGGACTGGCTGGCCGACGGCGGCCGGGCCTACGTGGAGAAGCACGAGACCGATCCCTTCGAGGCCCTCCGGCTGATCAAGGGGGCCGGCGGCGTCGCGGTGTTCGCCCACCCGGCCGCCGCCAAGCGCGGCCGGACCGTCCCGGAGACCGTGATCGCGGATCTGGCCGCCGCCGGGCTCGACGGCATCGAGGTCGACCACATGGACCACGACGCGGACACGCGGGCGCGGCTGCGCGGCCTCGCCGCGGAGCTGGGACTCCTGGTGACCGGGTCCAGCGACTACCACGGCAGCCGGAAGACCTGCGCGCTCGGCGAGTACACGACGGACCCCGAGGTGTACGGGGAGATCACGCGGCGGGCGTTCGGAGCGTTCCCCGTGCCGGGGGCCGGCGGAGCCTGAGGGCCGCACGCGCCCCTTCCGCACCACACCCCCGTTCTCTGTCCCTGTCATCGCAAGGCTCTGTCACGCTCATGTTCGACCTCGCCGTCTTCGGCTCCCTCTTCCTGACCCTCTTCGTCATCATGGATCCCCCCGGGATCACCCCGATCTTCCTCGCGCTGACCTCCGGCCGGCCCGCCAAGGTGCAGAAGCGGATGGCCTTCCAGGCCGTCTGCGTGGCCGGCGGGGTGATCACGGTGTTCGGCGTGCTCGGCCACCAGATCCTGGACTACCTGCACGTCTCCGTCCCGGCGCTCATGATCGCGGGCGGGCTGCTGCTCCTGCTGATCGCGCTCGACCTGCTCACCGGCAAGACGGACGAGCCCAAGCAGACCAAGGACGTCAACGTCGCACTGGTGCCGCTGGGCATGCCGCTGCTGGCCGGGCCCGGCGCCATCGTGTCGGTCATCCTCGCCGTGCAGAAGGCCGACAGCGTGACCTCGCAGGTCTCGGTGTGGACGGCGATCCTCGCCATCCACGTGGTGCTGTGGCTGGTGATGCGGTACTCGCTGCTGATCATCCGCGTCATCAAGGACGGCGGTGTCGTCCTGGTGACCCGGCTCGCGGGCATGATGCTCTCCGCGATCGCCGTGCAGCAGATCATCAACGGCGTCACCCAGGTGATCCAGAACGCCTGAGCCCGGCCACGGCAGAGCCCCCGCACGCACCGGTGACGGTGCCGTACGGGGGCTCGCGGCGTGTGGTGCGGCGGTCCGCGCTACGAGGCCGAGGTGCCGGCCGGGCGGATCCACAGCCGCTGCCCGATGGCGGCGGCCTGCCGGACCATCCGGTTCACGGAGGCGGCGTCCACGACGGTGCTGTCCACGGGCGTTCCGTCGACGTCGTCGAGTCGCATGACTTCAAAGCGCATGGGCCTCTCCCTTGATCTGGTCATCCTCCTGAGGAGAACTACTGGTGGGGGCCGCGGGTCGTCGGTGCCCGGGCTTCCACATGAGACAACAGGCCGCACGTCACGAACATTCCCTACGCTAAGGAAATTTTTCGAACAACTAATTACTGACACGTAAGGAGACCGGCCGGTGCCGGGGCGGGGTGCGGGAGAGGACCGACCGGGGCCGGTTGTGTTCGCAGCGTGACCGCCGGGACAATGGAGGGCGATGAACGAGGACCTCGCGGACCTGAGCGCCCGCATCGACCGCACCAACGAGCTGCTGCAGCGCATGCTCGCCGAGGTGGCGAAGACGCCCTCGACCCACGCGATCTTCGTCGACGCCGGGTACCTCTACGCGGCCGCGGGGCGTCTGGTCGCCGGGACCGAGGACCGCAGGGCGTTCGACCTGGACGCCGAGGGGCTGATCGAGGCGCTCATCGACAAGGCCCGCACGATCTTCGCGGACAGCCGTCTGCTGCGGGTCTACTGGTACGACGGCGCCCGGCGCCGTATCCACACCGCCGAGCAGCAGTCCATCGCCGAGCTGCCGGACGTCAAGGTCCGCCTGGGCAATCTCAACGCCAGCAACCAGCAGAAGGGCGTCGACTCCCTCATCCGCTCCGACCTGGAGTCCCTCGCCCGGCATCGCGCCATCAGCGACGCCGCGCTGCTCGGCGGCGACGAGGACCTGGTGTCGGCGGTCGAGGCCGCCCAGGGCTACGGCGCCCGCGTCCACCTGTGGGGCGTCGAGGCCCCCGAGGGCCGCAACCAGGCCGACCCCCTCCTGTGGGAGGTCGACAGCCAGCGCACCTTCGACCTCGACTTCTTCAAGCCGTACGTCTCCCGGCGCACGGCGCACGCCTTCGAGGGGGCGGGCACGGTCCGGCCGGCCCGTGAGGACGTCCGCTTCGTGGGTGCCCAGATCGCGGCGAAGTGGCTGGCGGCGCGGGGCCGCGACACGCTGCTGGAGCTGCTCGCCGGCCACCCCTACCTGCCCGGATCGGTGGACCAGGACCTGCTGGTGGAGGCCGAAGGGCTGCTGCAGTACTCGCTGCGCGGCCAGGCCGACCTGCGGCGGGCGCTGCGCGACGGCTTCTGGGAGCACCTGCGGGCGCAGTACTAGCGGGAGCCCGGGCACGGTCCGCGGTGTCCGGGCGGTCAGGGGGAGGGCACGTCGTCCCAGAAGTCGGCGAGGGCACGGGCGGTCGGCAGCGGCCGGTCCGTGTTGGGCGAGTGCTCGGCCCCCTCGACGACGGTCCGGCGTGCGTCCAGTCGCACGGCCATCTCGTCCAGGAGGGGCACGGGCCAGGTGTCGTCGTAGGCGCCCGACAGCACGTGGAACGGCAGCGGCACGGCGGCGAGCTCGGCGACACGGTCCGGCTCGGTGCACAACTGGTGCCCCGTGGCGAGCAGTTGGGCCGGACGGGTGCCCAGCCAGCGCTCGCGCAGCCGCTTCGGGGCGTCCGGGCCGTGGGCGGGGACCGGAGCACCGGCCTCCTCGGGCGGCCCCATCGCCTGCATCACCTCCCAGACCTGGGCCATCGTCATGATGCCGAGCGCGTCCCGCAGGATTTTCACCCGCTGCTGCTGGGATACGGAGATCTGCGCCGGGCCCGAGGACATCAGCGTGAGGGAGACGAAGGGGGAGTGGTCGAGAAGAACGGCGGCACGGGCGATCTGGCCGCCGAGGGAGTGTCCGACGAGGTGTACGGGCGTCCCGAGCGCGGCGACCTGCGCGAGGACGTCCCGGGCCAGCTCGGGCTGCGCGTAGCCGGACTCGTCGTGCTCGGCGCCGTCGGACTCGTACTGTCCCCGTCCGTCCACGGCGACCGTGCGGTACCCGCGTGCGGCGAGCGGCTCGTGCAGGAGCGTGAAGTCCTCCTTGCTGCCCGTGAACCCGGGCAGCATCAGCACGACCCCCTTCGGCACACCGCCGCCGGCCGCGGGTGAATCGACGACGGCGAACTCGCCGCGCGCGGTGCGCAGCCGGTACGTGCGGGCGTCGGACGGCGGGGTGAAGCGGGCGTTCATGCTCACGGGCAGAGACTAACGGGCGGCCGCCCACGCGTGCCGCCCCGGCACCGTCCGAGCCGCGGCAGCGGACCGCGGACACGCCGTCGGCCCGGCCCCGCACGAGTGGCGGGACCGGGCCGACGGCCTGCTGAGCGCTGGGATCAGCTCTCGGCCGACTCCGTGGGCTGCTCGGCGGACGTGGCCGCCTTGCGGGTACGGCGGGCCTTCGGCTTCGCCTCGGTCGCGTCGGCGGCCTCGACGGGAGCCTTGGCGGCAGCGGTCTTGCGGGTCCGGCGCGGCTTGGCCTCGGCGGCCTCCGGCTCCTGCGTGGCCTGGGCCGGGATCTCGGCGGTGGCCTCGGTCCCGGCCGGTTCGGCGGCCTTGCGGGTGCGGCGGCGGGGCTTGGCCTCGGTGGCCTCGGCCGTGTCGACGGCGGTCTCCGCCTTGGCGGCAGCGGTCTTGCGGGCGCGGCGCGGCTTGGCCTCGGCGGCTTCGACGGCCTCCGGAACCTCGACGGCCTCGGCAGCGGTCTTGCGGGTGCGGCGGGGCTTGGTCTCCGTGGCCTCGGCCGTGTCGACGGCGGCTTCCGCCTTGGCGGCAGCGGTCTTGCGGGTGCGGCGGGGCTTGGTCTCCGTGGCCTCGGCCGTGTCGACGGCGGCTTCCGCCTTGGCGGCAGCGGTCTTGCGGGTCCGGCGCGGCTTGGCCTCGGCGGCCTCCGGCTCCTGCGTGGCCTGGGCCGGGATCTCGGCGGTGGCCTCGGTCCCGGCCGGTTCGGCGGCCTTGCGGGTGCGGCGGCGGGGCTTGGCCTCGGTGGCCTCGGCCGTGTCGACGGCGGTCTCCGCCTTGGCGGCAGCGGTCTTGCGGGTCCGGCGCGGCTTGGCCACCTCCGGTTCGGCCGCCGGTTCGGCGACTCCCCCGGCCGTGTCGAGCACCGTCTCGGCGGCGGTCGAGGCCGTGGCCTCACGGGTGCGCCGACGCGGCTTCTCGACGGGCGTCTCGGCCACGGTGACCTCGGGAACCTCGGCCACCGGCGCTTCGGCCACCGGGGTGGCCTCGGTCACCGTCGGGGCGGCTGCCGGCGTCCCGGCGGTCCTGCGGGTGCGGCGGCGCCGCGGCTTCGCGGATGCGTCGTCGCTCTCCGGGGTCTGCGGAAGCGTGCTCTCCGCCGTCGCGACGGCGTTCTCCGCCGCAGCGGCCTCGGCACCGACGGCCGGGGCGGCCGTCACCGGCTGCTGGGCCGGCTCGCCGCCGCGCGTACGGCGACGGCGACGCAGGGTGCGGGGGCCCTGGGCGGCGGCCTCCGTGTCCGCGGCGCCGTCCGCGCCGCCGGTGACGGCCCCGGGGGCGGTGCCCCCGCCGGCCGGTGTCTCCACCGGCTCGCCGCCGCGCATACGGCGACGGCGACGCGGCGTCGTACGGGAGGAGCGCTCGCGCTCGGCGGAACGGGACTCGTCCCGGCCGCCGCGGCCGCCCCGGTCACCGCGTGCGCGGCCACCGCGGCCGCCCGGCTCGCCGAGGTCCTCCAGCTCCTCCGCCTCCAGCCCGGCGCGCGTACGCTCCGAGCGGGGCAGGACGCCCTTGGTGCCCTCGGGGATGCCGAGGTCGGTGTACAGGTGCGGGGAGGTGGAGTACGTCTCCGGCGGGTCGCTGAAGCCCAGGTCCAGCGCCTTGTCGATCAGCTGCCAGCGCGGGATGTCGTCCCAGTCGACCAGTGTGATCGCCGTACCCTTGGCGCCCGCGCGGCCGGTGCGGCCGATGCGGTGCAGGTACGTCTTCTCCTCTTCCGGCGACTGGTAGTTGATGACGTGCGTCACGCCCTCGACGTCGATGCCGCGGGCGGCGACGTCGGTGCAGACGAGCACGTCCACCTTGCCGTTGCGGAAGGCGCGCAGGGCCTGCTCGCGGGCGCCCTGGCCGAGGTCGCCGTGGACCGCGCCGGAGGCGAAACCGCGCTGCTTGAGCTGGTCGGCCAGGTCGGCGGCGGTGCGCTTGGTGCGGCAGAAGACCATGGCCAGTCCCCGGCCGTCGGCCTGCAGGATGCGCGCGACCATCTCGGGCTTGTCCATGTTGTGCGCGCGGTAGACGAACTGCTTCGTGTTCGCGACCGTCGCGCCCGCGTCGTCCGGCGAGGTGGCGGAGATGTGCGTGGGCTGCGACATGTAGCGGCGGGCCAGGCCGATGACCGCGCCCGGCATGGTCGCCGAGAACAGCATGGTCTGGCGCCGGGCCGGCAGCAGATTGATGATCTTCTCGACGTCGGGCAGGAAGCCCAGGTCGAGCATCTCGTCGGCCTCGTCGAGGACGAGGGACCTGATGTGACCGAGGTCGAGCTTCTTCTGGCCCGCGAGGTCCAGCAGGCGGCCCGGGGTGCCGACGACCACGTCGACGCCCTTCTTCAGGGCCTCCACCTGCGGCTCGTAGGCACGGCCGCCGTAGATCGCGAGGACGCGCACGTTGCGGACCTTGCCGGCGGTCAGCAGGTCGTTGGTGACCTGCTGGCACAGCTCACGCGTCGGGACGACGACGAGGGCCTGCGGGGCGTCGGTCAGGGACTCGGGAGCCGCGCGGCCCGCCTCGACGTCGGCGGGGACGGTGACGCGCTCGAGGAGCGGGAGGCCGAAGCCCAGCGTCTTGCCGGTGCCGGTCTTGGCCTGGCCGATGACGTCCTTGCCCGACAGGGCCACGGGGAGCGTCATCTCCTGGATGGGGAAGGGGTTGATGATGCCGACGGCCTCGAGGGCTTCGGCGGTCTCGGGGAGGATCCCGAGGGATCGGAACGTCGTAGTCAGGGTGCTGCCTCTTCTGTGTGTGCGGTGCGAGGCGAGCGCGGGGGTCGTGCCGGACCGTGCCGGGGACGTCGGCCTGCCTCAGGGGCCGGCCGTGGGACACGGGACCTCTGCCGACGCTCTAGCGCTCGTACCGCTGAGGGTCCCCTCCGGGTCCGTACGCAATACGGCGTACGCAGGGAGGGCTGTCGGGTCGGAGCCGATCGGGCCACCGACCGGGCATCCTCATACATGCGGCCCGACGAAGAAGTCACGTACCCGTACGTCACATACTCGGCAGGCGCATTACCACCATACCCCGGATTCGCGCACACGCGATGGCCGATTCGGTCACGTACTCGTCGTCACAGTCACTGACCAGGCGCTTACGGACCGCGGCGGGCGGGCTATTGTGCGCTGCATGACGAGCTCTGACAAGCCTGGCAACGACACGGACGCCCCCGCCGAACCCACCGGGATCGCCGCCCTCGACTGGGCGACGGCCTCGGCCGAACCCCAGTACCGGGCCGCGGTCGTGGACCTGCTCGGCGCCCTCGCGTACGGCGAGCTGGCGGCGTTCGAGCGGCTCGCCGAGGACGCCAAGCTGGCGCCGACGCTGGCCGACAAGGCGGAGCTGGCGAAGATGGCCTCGGCGGAGTTCCACCACTTCGAGCGGCTGCGCGACCGGCTCACCGAGGTCGGCGAGGAGCCGACGGCGGCCATGGAGCCGTTCGTGGCCGCCTACGACGCTTTCCACAAGCAGACGGATCCCTCGGACTGGCTGGAGGGACTCGTCAAGGCGTACGTCGGCGACTCCATCGCCAGCGACTTCTACCGCGAGGTCGCCGCCCGGCTCGACTCCGACACCCGCGCCCTGGTGCTGGCGGTGCTGGACGACACCGGGCACGCGAGCTTCGCCGTGGAGAAGGTGCGCGCGGCGATCGAGGCGGACCCGCGCGTGGGCGGGCGGCTGGCGCTGTGGGCGCGGAGGCTGATGGGCGAGGCGCTGTCGCAGTCCCAGCGGGTGGTCGCCGACCGGGACGCGCTGTCGACGATGCTCGTGGGCGGTGTCGCGGACGGCTTCGACCTCGCCGAGGTCGGCCGCATGTTCTCCCGGATCACCGAGGCGCACACGAAGCGGATGGCGGCACTGGGCCTCGCGGCCTGAGCACCGCTCCGGCCCGGTCCCGCCGCCGGGTCCCGCCCGGTGGCGGCCGGCGGCGGGACCGGGCCGGAGGAGAGGCCGGGCGGCCGGTCAGACGGTCAGCGAGTGGCGCCGCAGGCTTGCCGGCGGGCGCAGCAGCAGCGAGAGCGAGGCCGCCGACACGGCCACCGCGCCCAGCAGGTCCGGCAGGAGACCGCCGGCGCCCAGCGCGCTGTGCGTGACGAACGCCCCGAACAGGGCCCCGGCGGCGCCCGTCGGCAGGACCAGGACGCGGGCGGGGAGACGGTGCGCCAGACGGTGGGCGGCGGCCCAGGCCAGGGCGAGGCCGAGAATCGCGGCACTGAGCGCTTCCAGGAACATGACGGGGTCCCTCCCACACGGCCGGCCTGCCCGGAACGGTCCTAGCCGTACTACCCCTGACCTGCGGAATCCAATCCTCCCCGACGGGTGAGCCGTACTCCGGACGAGCCACGGGAAAGGCCCGGCGGTTCGTGGCCGCCGGGCCCTCCAGGTGTGCTTTCTCCGTCGGCTACAGCGCGCCGAAGCCCACCCTGCGCGGGCTCGGCTCGCCGATCTCGACGTACGCGAGGCGCTCGGCGGGGACCAGGACCTTGCGGCCGTGCTCGTCCACGAGGCTCAGCAGCTGCGCCTTGCCGGCCAGTGCCTCGGCCACCACGCGCTCCACCTCCTCGGCACTCTGACCGCTCTCCAGAACGATCTCGCGGGGCGCGTGCTGCACGCCGATCTTGACCTCCACGGCTATGTCCCTCCGACGGTCAGTGAAGTGCGCGATCTTCCGCGCCGTACCCCGCACACATTAGCCCGGTGAGGGGACGTACACGCTCCGCCCGGCAACGCCAGGAGCGAACAGACCGCGGGAACAAACGCCGTCGTACGCCGAACGCGCGACGGTCGGCGTGGCGCCGGATCCGGTCGGTGCCGCCCGGCCCGGTGCCGTTCGGCTCAGTGCTGCTCGACGCCGTGCAGCGGGAACCCGGCGATGCCCCGCCAGGCCAGGGAGGTCAGCAGCTGGACCGCCTGGTCGCGCGGCACGCTGCGGTCGCTGTGCAGCCACGAACGGGCCACCACCTGGGCGAGGCCGCCCAGGCCGGAGGCGAGCAGCATCGACTCGGCCCGCGAGAGCCCGGTGTCCTCGGCGATGACGTCGCAGATGGCCTCGGCGCACTCGTTGGTGACCTTGTCGACGCGCTCGCGCACGGCCGGCTCGTTGGTCAGGTCCGACTCGAAGACCAGGCGGAAGGCGCCGCCGTCGTCCTCGACGTACGCGAAGTAGGCGTCCATCGTCGCCCGCACGCGCTGCTTGTTGTCGTTCGTCGAGGCCAGCGCGGTGCGCACCGACTGGATCAACGACTCGCAGTGCTGGTCCAGCAGTGCCAGGTAGAGGTCGAGCTTGCCGGGGAAGTGCTGGTAGAGCACCGGCTTGCTGACACCGGCGCGTTCGGCGATGTCGTCCATGGCCGCGGCGTGGTAGCCCTGCGCCACGAACACTTCCTGCGCGGCGCCCAGCAGCTGGTTGCGTCGGGCACGGCGGGGAAGGCGTGTGCCCCGCGGGCGTACCGCCTCTGTCTGCTCGATGGCTGTCACGCCGCCTCCCAAGATCGTCCACGTGCGGTGTGCGCCGCCTTGCCATCGTACTTTTCGGTAACCGTGGTGTGCGCGGTGCGGACGCAGAATTTCACGGACCGGACGGTGACGAAAGCCGCGCAACAGGTTTCAAAAGAGCTCGGGACGGGCAAAATGGGCCCCCTTCTCGCCTGGCGCGGCCACCGCCTCAGCGGTAGTCGTCCTCGTCGTGCGTGACCACCCGGGCCTGTTCGGCCAGGTCGGCCTCGTCGGCGCGGTCCGGTTCCACGCCGTCCAGCGGGTCGTCGCGGTCGGGCCTGATGTCCGCCTGCTGCTCCGCCGCGTCGGCGTCCGGGGCCTCGACGGCGAGCTCCCCGGGTTCCTGCGCCTCGTCGTCGAAGGTCTCCGGGTCGGTGGGGTCGACGGTCATGCTGGGCTCCCTTTCTACGGACGTCCCTGGAAATGCAGGGGCCACATACGGGTGCCCTCTCCACGAGCCTAGGAGACACCCGATCGGGCCGCCATGCGTCACCGTGCGCCCACACCAGTACCCATCCCGTCCCGGGGCCCACCGCCCTTGTGACGGCGAACACATGAACCACTGCGTGATCGTCTCGTAACATTGCCGCATGCCTTCGACCGAGCCGCCGTCCGTCCCGCCCGCAAACGTGCTGCCGAAGGTGGCGGCAGTCAAGGTCGCGGACGGTGAGCGGCTCAGGTCGGTCCACCTGCCCGGGATCACCCTGACGGTGCGCTCCCGCAGGCCCGCGCGCGAGGGGCTCCCGCCCGCGCTGTACGTCCACGGCCTCGGCGGTTCCTCGCAGAACTGGTCGGCGCTCATGCCCCTGCTGGACGACGTGGTCGACAGCGAGGCCGTCGACCTGCCCGGCTTCGGCGACTCCCCGCCCCCGGACGACGGCGACTACTCGGTCAGCGGCCACGCGCGCGCGGTCGTCCGCCACCTCGACGCGGCCGGGCGCGGCCCCGTCCACCTCTTCGGCAACTCGCTCGGCGGCGCCGTCGCCACGCGCGTCGCCGCGGTCCGCCCCGACCTGGTGCGCACCCTCACCCTCGTGTCGCCCGCGCTGCCGGAGATCCGCGTCCAGCGCAGCGCCGTGCCGACGGGGCTGCTGGCCCTGCCCGGGGTGGTGTCCCTGTTCACCCGGCTCACCAGGGAGTGGACCGCCGAGCAGCGGGTCCGCGGGGTGACGGCGCTCTGCTACGGCGATCCCGCGCGGGTGTCGCCCGAAGGCTTCCGCAACGCCGTGGAGGAGATGGAGCGGCGGCTGCAACTGCCGTATTTCTGGGACGCGATGGCGCGTTCGGCGCGCGGGATCGTCAACGCGTACACCGTCGGCGGCCAGCACGGGCTGTGGCGGCAGGCCCAGCGGGTTCTCGCGCCGACGCTGCTGGTCTACGGTGGACGGGACCAACTCGTCGGCTACCGCATGGCCCGGCGTGCGGCCCGCGCCTTCCGTGACTCCCGGCTGCTGACCCTGCCGGACGCGGGACACGTGGCGATGATGGAGTACCCGGAGACCGTGGCCACCGCGTTCCGTGAACTCCTCGCGGACACCGGGCAGTCGCCGGCCGGCGAGCGGACCGGCAGGGCCGTCGCCGACGAGCCCGCCGACCAGACCACAGGAGGCTGAGGCGCGACGTGGGACGCCACAGCCGCCGCGGACCCGTCCCCGAGGGCGACAGCGCGGACACCACCGCGGCACACGAGGCCCGGCCCGGGCGGCCGGGCCGCCGACGCATGCCCGCGCCGCAGGCGCCCGGAACGTACGGTCCCGCGTCCTACGGCGTGCCGCCGGGCGGCGTCCAGGGCTACGAGGCCCCACGCCCACCGGAGGGCACGCCCGCGCAGGGCGTCCCCGGGTTCCCCGGCGGCACCCCCGCGCGGGGTTTCCCCCGGGCCACCGGCGGGTCCTGCGCGCAGCGCGCTCCGGGAGGCCCCGAGGGCACTCCGGCCCAGGGCGTTCCGCGGTTTCCCGACGGCACCCCCGCACACGGTTCGCCGCGTGCCGGGGGCGGTGTGCCCGGCCGGAGCGGCGGCGAGTCCACCGGCGCGGCTGCGGCGCAGAGGGCTCCGTGGGCCGCCGACGGCACCCCGTCGCGGGGTGTCCCGACGTCTCCCGACGACACCCCGGCGTACGGATCGCCGCGTGCCGGAGGGCGCACGCGGGGCGGACCCGGGGCCGCCGACGGCACCCCGGCGTTCGGCGTGCCGCAGGTTCGCGGCGGGCACCCCGAGCAGCGTGAACCCGGCGGCGGCTGGGGCGAGTCGAACGGACGGGCCGGTGCCGGTACGGGCATGCCGGCCGGCCCGCGCCCCGGTGCTCCCGCGTCCGCCGGCTGGCCCACGGGGCCCGGCGTACCCCTGCCGCGGCAGCGGCGGGCGCCCGGGGGAGGGCCGCGACAGGACTACCTGGAGGCCTTCGGCCCCGGTGAGGACGACGACGTCTTCTCCGTCCGTGCTCCGCGCCGTGCCCCCGTGCCCCCGCAGGCACCCGGCTCCGGCCCGCACGCCTTTGTCGCCGGCGGGAACTCCGCCGACGGCCCCGGCGCCCCCGTGCCCGGCCGCGACGACGCGGCGCCCACCGGCGGACCCGCGTCGGCCGGGGGCGGCAAGGGGCGGATCCTCACCGGTGCTGCCGCCGCCGCGCTGACCACCGTCCTGGCGGTCGTCGTGGCCGCGCAGGTGGCCGACGGGCAGGGGGGCGGGGAAGCGCGCGCGCAGTCCGCGACCGGCCAGGTCCGCGACGCCCGCGACCCCGCGTCCAGGGACGACGACCGGCCGACGCCCGCGGCGTCCGGCTCCGCGGCGCCGCTGACGTACGAGCAGAAGATGGCGAAGACCTACCCGCTCGCCCCCACGTTCAAGGGGACGGGCAGGTTCGACGCCGTCCCCGGCATCGACAAGGCGCCGGGGAGGGGGCACAAGTACACCTACCGGGTGGACGTGGAACAGGGGCTCGGCCTCGACGGGGAGCTTTTCGCGCAGGCCGTCCAGAAGACCCTCAACGACAACCGGAGCTGGGCGCACAACGGTGCCTACACCTTCGAGCGCGTCCACTCCGGGCAGACCGACTTCGTGATCACCCTCGCCAGCCCCGGGACCACCGCCGAGTGGTGTGCCAAGTCCGGCCTGGACACCACCGTGGACAACGTCTCCTGCGACTCGGCCGCCACCAAGCGCGTGATGATCAACGCCTACCGGTGGGCACAGGGCGCCGAGCCGTACGGCGACGACATCCACGGGTACCGGCAGATGCTGATCAACCACGAGGTCGGCCACCGCATCGGCCACAACCACGTCACCTGCGACAAGGACGGCGAGCTCGCCCCGGTGATGCAGCAGCAGACCAAGTTCGTGGACCACGACGGGATCGACTGCCGCCCCAACCCCTGGGCCTACCCGAACGGCTGACCGCGTCGGCCGGACGCTCCGGCTGACCGCTCCGGCCGGCCACGACGGTCGGCCGTGTCGTGCATGGCCGGAGCGTGACGAGTGGTGACCGCGTGATCTCTTAGCGCGATCGAACGCGTTCCGTGCGGGAAAGTTACGGCCGTTCACCCCTTCTGGTGGGGGGGGGGGGGGGGGGGGGGGGGGGGGGGGGGGGGGGGCGGGGGCCGGGGGCGGGGGGGGGGGGGGCGCGGGGGCGCGGGGGGCGCGGGGGGCGGGGCGGGGGGCGGCGGGGGGGGGGGCGGGGGGGGCGCGGGAGG